>CAZXHI010000107.1:0-7145 GCA_964640555.1 uncultured Thermoplasmatales archaeon
CTAGCTGCTGCTCATTCGGATCAATAAGAGCAGTGGCACCACCAAAAGTTATCTAATAAAAACAGGTTTTATTGTTGTTTCTCTGACCACCGGTCACCACTCACTTCGTTCGCTATAGACCGGTGGAATTCTTTCTTTAAAAGCATTCCAGGTGTCAAAAATCGATAGTTTTATAATACTAAAAAATGATGCATTTATAGTCTATAAGTAATTTACATGTAATTTGTTATTTAGGGTACACCCCTGTTAAATTTTATTATGTCACACTAAGCCAAAGATGGGTTTCTCTGTAGGCGTCATCTATTTTTTCTTTTGCAATGTCTTTGTAATCAACATCATGATAATACTCTTCAGTTTGTTCTGTAAACAAAAGAAATGCCAGTTTGAAGTTTCCTTTCTCACTTATGCCAAAGGTATAATTGTATTCCCATTGCGGCTCCCACGCCCCCTCTATATCTATGGGTGTATGATTAAGCATAATGTTCAAATTGTCAATAAACCACATGTGACTATAGCTAGTTTCATTCTCCCCTGTTGTTTCATTGTAAATAATTGTTTGGTTGACAAGCCATATTTCAACAGTATAATTAATGATTCTGTATTCGTGGTTTACTATCCCTATCATTATTGTCGCGTTCTGTCCAACAATAAGATTTCTTGGATAATCATCTGCCATGCCCCCAGAACCTAGTATATAGAATTCTGTGAATTTTTCTCCTGTTTTTGGGGTGACTATCACATAAACTAAAGAAACAACAGCAATAAGTATCGATGCAGCAAGTATGACGGTAAGTGCTTGATCTAGCCTACTCTCAGATTTTGGTAATGATATATCAAGAGATATGATAAATCTTTCATCTGGATCAGTATTAATCCATCTATAAATTGCTACAGATCCAACACCGATTATGAAGATGAATATTGAGAGGAGAATAGGTTCGAGCCGTATGCCCCATGGCGTATAGTTGAGACCTAGTCCAATGAGTGGAACAACAGCAATTGAGAGACCAAAACTCAGTGCAATTCTTTCTATTATGTCTATGCTCCGGTCTGTTTTTCTGGCAGGAAACAATGCAAAAATTAGTATGTATCCCGGTATGAAAAGGATGAATGGAAGGCCTAGGATGATTCGAATCGTATCATTGATGTCAAGTAGAATGATTGGTATTAAAAGAAAACTCCAGAGTATGCTGATGATGATATCGATTGGATACTGTTTAGAAGATATTTTCATTCTATTCCTGCTCCTAGACTGCAATGATGGTTAACACTTTTTTACCAACTATTACCATAAAGATGATAAGGAAAATATAGATGAATATGTTCATCCTGTCTTTCAAGTTTGTTGAGGAAAATACATCAGTCAGTTCTCGTATTATAAGAACGCCAATAAAAATTAAGATAAAAAAAATCTCCAGGTTTACATCACCTGTTATGATAAGAACAAATAGAATCCATCCTGCTATAAACAGTGTTATTTTCTCTGACATTAACATGGGTTGTCTTACCCCTCCATGGTAAAAAAGAAGGTTGTTTTCTTTCCATTGTGAACAGTGTTTTCTACCTGTATTTTTTGTTTGGATGCTTTGGCAATCGCTGAGAGTAATGCACTACATGAGGGGCAAGGATATTGTTTGCAGAAATCAGAGTTTTGTGTGCAATGTGCAGGGTTTCCAACCTCGAGTTTCCATTGATCCTGGGTTTTTTTCAATGAAACTGATTTGAGAATATCCATGCCAACAAATGTTTGGAGTTTTTCTTCAATGTGATCGATATCCATATCTTCAAAATCAACTTCTTTTTCAACTTCATGTAATAATTTCAGTCCTGATGGGGGAAGTACAAGACCAAGGCTTTTTCCATCGTTTCCTGTCGAAAACACAAAGTCATTATCGATATCTGGAAGGGAAACATTCATGTTCTTTAGTGGGATGAATACCCGTTCCTCAGTAAGTATATCTGATTTGGGTATAAACATTACATTTCCTTTCAGGTTTAATTCTTTTGTAATCTGTTTCACTGCATCAGCATTTCCTTCAATCTGGGCATTACTAATGATTTGTGGCACACTTTTCTCTGTTATAATTATTATCATAAAAAAACCAATGAGTAGGGCGGCAAACCCTAATTTGATGTAGAGAGATGAAGATATAAATAGAAAAACTATACCAATTATGATTAGGGTTGTACCAATTATTTTTGCTTTGATATGGGGCTGTTGTAGTGAAAGATCTCGCCTCATCGTCTCCTCCCGCATTTCACGCGCCTCTAATATGCCAAAGAATTTAAGTAATTTGTGATGTTTATGTAATGCTAATGCGGTGTCGGGGTATTGTTGTTTTCATCATGTTTTTCATCATATTTTCTAGTGTTATGGCACAGGCCATTCCGCCGCCACATAAAAATTTTCAGGAAACTGATGAGGATTTATACGCAATTCTCTCATTTCTTGCTGATACAAAGCTTTTATGTGAACAGGCATTAATGGCTTCTTACTTTGCTAATTGTACGATATTTTGTAATGAAACTATACTGATATCATATTCACAGGATTACGATAATACCTCCCTTGAAACTGCAGAATATTTGCAAGAGAAACTCAGTTATTCATCTATCGTTTTTGAGCAGATAAAAAATAAGGCTGGGAGTTATGAGCATCTCAAAGATTTCCTATTACCAGTTAAGAAGCTTGGTAGTAACGTTACATCAGTGGTTATGTCTCATCATGATATCATCCTGTATTTTCACACCTTGGTTGATTCTATTAACACTGGTTCATCGAATGGAACTTTAATATTTACTTTGTTATCTGCGACACAAAATGCGATTTCCCGCTGCCGTTCTGATGTCCTTGCAGTAGAAACACATCTTGACAATATTAGCCCTTTTTTTTCCATAGATACATTTGAACAGGTGATACCAAGTTTCTATCTGTTACTGGATCGGTATGAATCTTATCTTCATTCATTGGTTGGCTTTTTTCCAGCGAAGGAACCTGTCCTATTTCTTTCCATTGATGACACCGAAGTGTATCTAGGGGAGGACTTTCATGCCTCAGGGTATTTTATCGGTGAGACTGGATTTGTTGCGGATCAAACAATTACTTTGTTGTTTGACGCAATTGTTACAAATACTACTAAAACAAATAATATAGGTCGGTTTGATTTTTCCAGCCATGCCTCTTTAGATTACCGTCCTGCATCCTATAATCTTACTGCAATTACCATCTATAACGATACCCTATTTACGTCAAACATTGTTGTTGTCAGCATCCATAAAATTCCAACGACTCTCTTGTTATCGGCTCCGAAAAACCAGTATAAACCATCTGAACTGATATCTTTTTCAGGACAACTCATCACATATTCCAATGAGGGAATAAAGGATTCTATCATTCTTCATTTCGCTGGTGAAAATGTTTCTTTGTTGACAAACGACACTGGGCATTTCACCTATGAGTTCCCTAAGTCTTTATTCTTTGGTGAACATACAGTCTTTGCAACATTTACACCTGAAACTGTTTATGAACCATGCAAGTCCCAGGTTTTAAAAATCTATGTTAATACCCCTACGTATCTTACTATCTCTACTAACACAACTAACGTAGATGTAGGAGAACCAGTCAATATTTGGGGGACTCTCTATGATAACCTATCTAATAATTCTATTTCAAATAAAACAATTCTTGTTTTTTTCAATGGTCAAAACATTGGTACAACCATAACAAATCAGACTGGTTGTTACACTTATAATTTTTTAACTGCAGATTTTCAACAGGGAACCTATTCGCTTTACACTCACTTTCTTTCAGATGAACAACAATGGAGGAGTTCAACCTCAGATACTCTTCATGTAGTACTAATCCCGGGAGTATTCGAACAAAGGTTGATTATAATGTTGGCAATTATCACATTCATATGTATACTAGTATTTTATTTCATTAAGAAATCCTCTGTTTTAGAAAAAAAGAAACAAAAGTATACCCAACAGACACCCCCCCTTCCGTTTTTCTCATCATCCTATGTAGAGAAACACTCATTTACCAAATCTCCTCGTCTATGGGGTGTTTCTTTAGATCCAGCTGAAACATTTAAACAAAGAATAGTTAAACAATACAGATTACTGATTCGTTTTCTCTCGTCAAAGGGTTTTAATATACGCCCTAATCACACCCATCTTGATATTCAAAGGAACCTGATTGGAACTGGCTCTTCTAAAAAGGCTGTTGATATGATTACTTCACAGTTTGAACGCGCTCGATATTCGCTACATCCTGCGCAAAAGGAGGATATCATTGTGATTGATAAGAACTTATTTACTATTATAGCAGATTTTGAGGAAACATAAATGATGAACCCGAATGTAAAACGACTCTATCAAGCTGTACTGCTCATTGGCTCTTTAGTGTTTTTTATTGTAATGGCTGTTGCAACTCCGGTTATTTTGGATGCCGCAGATTTCAGTATTTATAACACTGGATGGAATGGGTGCAGTGACATCGCTATTCGTACATATCAAACAGGAAAATTTCTACCTACCTTAACGTTTGATGAATTAGATTTAACACCCTCACAACAATCATTTGTTCAATATTCTGTAGATGCCTCAAATACAACTATTCTCATTATCGGACCGCGAACAAGTTTTTCAGAGGATGAAGCCAAATACATCAAACACTTTCTCAACCAAGGGGGATTACTTTTCCTGGCTGATGACTTTGGTACGGGAAATAATTTACTTTCACAGATTAACGCCACCTCCCAGTTTTCTCAGCATCTCATGTTGGATTTATCATTTGAAAAAAATGCAAGCTTTGTCGCCATTTTTGATATATGCAACCGATCACATCCACTTACAGAAAATATTTCAGGCTTACTCCTTAACTATCCATCATCATTACAAGCAACAGAAAATGCTACCGTGCTTGCACGTTCCTCGCAGATAAGTTGGCTAGATACAAACATGAACGGCAAGGAAGATGTCGATGAATCACATGGTCCGTTTACAGTTTTAGCAATTGAATCATACGGTCAAGGAGAAATCGTTTTGTTTTCTGGACCGTCACTTCTCATTAACTCTATGAGCACGCAACTTGACAATAAACCATTTAAGGACCACCTGTTTCGTTACCTCTACAAGGGTCGGGACACAGTAATTATTGATGAAAACCATCGTGATGTCTCTATGCCATTTCACATCGCGTATGTGTTCCCTTCATCCATTGGACCGGAGCTGAAAATTTCTATACTTTTATTATTAATGATTGTATTTCTTTTTTTGTTTACTGAAATACCGCGAAATATTAACAATAAAATATTGCAAATATTAACCAAATCAAAAGAATCACCCCATAGAGAAACCATATCATCCATTATTGATAATGTTATGGAAAAACACCCAACATGGATTAGATCAAAATTAGAAAATATTGTAAAAAGGTTGGAAAATTATGACTAAAGAAGCATCATTAAATCTACAAGACGTAAAAACCACATGCGATACTATTAGAAAAGAAGTCGGAAAAGTTGTTGTTGGATATCAGGATATTGTTGATGATTTACTTGCATGTCTTATTACAAAGGGACATCTTTTTATGCTAGGTGTTCCAGGGATTGCTAAGACGACTCTGGCAAAAACGTTTTCCATGGTGACAGGTCTTTCATGGAATAGGATTCAATTCACACAGGATATGCTCCCATCGGATATTATCGGTCATTATTTTTTTGATCAAAAAGATAGTACGTTTAAACTAAGAAAAGGACCTGTTTTCGGTGAAGTGATTCTCGCTGATGAGATCAACCGTGCACCTCCAAAAACACAGTCCGCATTAATTGAAGCCATGCAGGAAAAGCAGGTCACCATCGAAGGAACGACATTTCCACTACCTGATCCTTTTTTTGTGATTGCGACGAAAAATCCTATAGAAACAGAGGGGGTATATCCATTGCCCGAGGCACAGTTGGATCGTTTTCTTTTCAGTGTGAAAATGGATTATCTTTCACCTGATGAAGAACTTGAAATGCTTTACCGGAAAAACGAAAACAATAATGGTTCTAAGATTTCACCTGCTGACTCAAGGGCGGTTAGGCAACTTATCGGTTTGCATCATCAAGTTTATGTTGATAAAAGCGTTATGGCATATATTCTGAATATAGTTGATGAAACAAGAAATAACCCCCATCTAGTTATTGGGGCTAGCCCCCGAGCAGGAGAACATCTTTTGTATGCGACAAAAGCATATGCACTTATCCATGGAAGGGATTATGTCATCCCAGATTACGTGAAAAAAGTTGCACCAAAGGTACTTTCCCACCGGTTGATTCTAGCTACAGATGCAGAACTTGAAGGTGTCTCTACTGACAAAATCATCGATGATATACTAACCTCTGTTGAAATACCAGATTTCATCGAGCCGGAGCTTGTCACAAGATAATAAATATATTTTATGAATGTTAAACGTTGCATTTGTTTATGTTATTAACGTTGGAGTGCCACTTAACAATTTGCACATCATTATATGTTGCACCTGAAAATATGTCAAAAGCAATGTTTAGTATAGAGGGCTTTGAAAAACCCCTTATAGAAACCTCTATATGTTCATAATTCATTCCTTATGTATAAGGAGTGAGATGGATGAGTTTTAATCGTTTTATTTTGGAAGAACAGTATAAAAAAGTGGAAGGTCTTGGAGATCGTCTTGTATTAATGAAACAGCAGATAGATTGGAAACCATTTATCCCTCTGGTAAAAAGTGTTTTTTATGATGATAAAAAACAGGGTGGACGCCCCCATACAGATGAACTTGTAGTAGTGCGGTCCATGCTCTTACAGGCATGGTATAATCTGTCAGATCCAGAGCTTGAGTTTCAATGCCATGACCGGCTGAGTTTCCGGAATTTCCTTGGATTCCCAGAAAAAATACCTGATTTCAGTACGATCTGGCGGATTCGTGATCGACTGGAGACGGATGGAGTGGATACATTAATTTGGGCTGAGCTACAACATCAGTTGGATAGCAAAGGATTCAAAGTAGAAAAAGGAACAATTCAGGATGCAGCGTTCATTGAGGCTGACCTTGGGAAGAAACGGTACAATAAGGAGAAGAAAGCCCGGGAGAAAGGTGAAACGGTTGAGTATACAGATAA
>CAZXHI010000108.1:0-10632 GCA_964640555.1 uncultured Thermoplasmatales archaeon
AAATTTTATGCATTCCATAGTACAATTCTTTGGTTTACACCTGTCTTTTATCAGTACGGCTATACGCATGGTTACGGCATGAGAAAATAAGCGGTTATTAAAAGGTTTTTATTTGACTTGATGAAAATGAAGCAAATAGTAATTTTTGACAAATTGGGGGGCGAAAACTTGAAATGAATGTGTGGGAGAAATAACTAAGGGGGTGTAGAGATACACCAAGATTTATAAATAGACAATTATTTGACACAGTGATTTGAGTTTTATAATTTAAAGGAGAAATAAAATGGTAAAAATAACGCTCGACGAGGAAAGTATTGATGCCATAGTAAAATATGCAAAGACACATAGGGGCGAAGTAAGAGAACTAATGAAGATAATCGGTGAAGAAGCATTATCTGTTTTGATGGAAAAAGATGTCCTGAACGAGGGGGCAAAACTCTATCGTGAAATCCAACGTGAAATCAACTACACCTACGGCAAGAAATAGATGTCAAACTCGATGATGGTAAAATCTTGGAGTCTACTATATTGTGAAAGATTTTTCACAAGATGATCTAGAATTATTTGCAGCATCATATGCAACAACCCAGTATGTTATGGTTTTACCAGTTGAAAATTGCCCGAGTTCAAAACCAAATATGGGGCTGTTTAATTCATTTTTTAGAGGGTCCTCATCGTGGCGACTTTGCACCGGATTCTCGCCATACATATACATTTTGTAAGAATTAATCTCTGTACCATCATCACAATATAAAACAACTTTTTTAACGTCAAAAGGGCTTGAACTGGTAACGTTTGTGTATACTATCACATTGCTGACGTTTAATGGTTTCTCTGGTTTATGGTAGAAATCATTGATTTGCGGTCCCCACTCATGTCCGCTTTCGTTTAAAACAATAGATATGTTGTGCACTGAAGTTCTCCCGGTTATATCAACTGCTCTTGCAGAAATTATGTGGTTGCCTAGCTCAAATTCACCTACATCCCAATCAATGGACCAGTTTTCTTTGCCGTATGCTTCTCTAAAATCACTATCATCTAACGCAACTTCAACTCTCTCAACACCAAGATTGTCCCAACTATTGCCTGAAATAATAATTGTTTCTTCTTCAAAAATTGCTCCTTCCAAAGGATTTTCTATTCTTATTGTTGGTGTAATTGCATCCACTAATTTTATCGATATCTCATCCTGTGCATCACCACATTCTGCTGTGATCAAATATTCTTGCGGTATCAAACCAGCGGTATTACATGGGTAAAACCACTCACAATTTATTGTAGATATTTCCATAGTTTCACCATTAATTGATACAGTAGTTATATTATCAGTTGCAATTCCAGTAATGTTAACGATTTCGCCGACATTGAAAACAGGATTCTCAAAAATACTTGTGTTCGGAGAAACAATTTGAACTCTGTCCATATCAGTAGAAACATCAACTTGAATTGAAAAATCTATAATGACATTTGTCCGACGGGCGTGATTTCTGAATACTATGTACCAATCTTTTTCACTGGCACTAAATTCCATGTCTGCTTTGTTATCCTCAAGATAGTTAAAGCAGTTAAATTTTCTACCATTCTTATATTTTTCAAAGTTTTCTTCATCCAAAACAAAGAAATCTATTTTTCCTTCATGGTTATAAATTCCGGTGTCTTCATTCCTAATATTTTTTTGAAGTTGATAAGATGTTGCATTAAAGGAAATATCAAAAAGATACTTTCCTTCAGATATTTCTTTGCTTTGATGCTGCTGTATCTTATTTGAAAAATCTGCAAAGATCACATTAAATGCAGCATCTTCATGATTGCGGAGAACTCTAAGAGCGTTGTTCTTTGAAAGTGGCCATGGATTTTTTAAGTTGGCCTGTTGAATCAGGAAGATATACTCAAGATTTTTTCCAAGTTCAAATGTACATTCTCCATTCATGTTGGTATAATTCCATATTGCTATAGTTGCTCCATCTACTATATCTGGGATTTCTTCAAATCTCTCCTGTATTTTATCATAGATAGTTTGAAGGATTTTACCTTTGATGAATTGAGGCAAGTTGCCCCAAATCTCTTCAATTTTTTCCCATATTTTGTTTTTATACCATGTAATATCTTTTAACCCCTCTACTAGTACAGTTACTAGAGCACCATCGACAGGGTGCATAAAGATATCTTTTACAACAAACTTCACAGTTATTCTATCTTCAGAGTGGATATATCTTGGTGTTACATCATAAATGGAGCCATCTCCATTCCATGCATATATGGCTGACATGTTTTTCCCCCACCCATATGCATATACATCTGATTTATCTACAGCGCCTCCACTATCGGTCCACCAATTATCGTTTTCATGCCATCCCCTTTCATAAAACTCTCTCCATACATGATCCTCTGCAATATTGGATGCACCAACTGATGGTACTAGTAACGCTCTTTGTGTAGCAACGGCTATTCTTTGTAATTCTCCACACCATCCATTGTGTTCATGTGCGATCAAATTAGGCTGGCTGGGTCTATCTCCCATAGCTCCGTGAGGTACGGTTTTTCCAATCCAGTAGCTTATTCCCTCAATGGCTGTTGGATGTCCATCCATACTATCTTTCCAAAGCCTGTCTTTTCCTTGAGAATATGACTCGCAGTCCCATAGGTAGTCTATATCTGACATTTTCTCCTTTAGTAATGGATAACCTAGATCATTATGATTAAAAAGATAATCGCGCCAAAACTCTTCATAGACATATTTTGCATTTCCACCTATCAATTCAGGATGTACAACATACCAATAATAAATTTCCTTAGGATATTCAAGTTCTTTTTCAGTTCCATTCTCGATAACTACGTATCTGACGGTGGAATAATAATCGCCCGATCCATTGTCATAATCTACAATGTCAGCATACTGGATACTCTCGTCATTATCATACAGATAAAACACGTTATCTTTGATAACTTCAATCTGAGGAACTTTGCCTAGCGGGGAGCAGGCTATGGAAAACGCTATTTCATCAACATATTTTTTACTTGAATCTAGTATAAGATCTGCGTATTCTTCTGGGTTGCTAATAGATTGGAATTGTCTAGTCAGGTCTCTTTGAATCCAGTGTGGAGATTTTGCTATAGCCTCTTTTACTTTATTGGATAGTCCTAAAGCATGAGGGGTGACCTCTTCATCATCTAAAGTTAATTTTTCTGAAGAAAACTTTATGTAATAGTCAGATCCAGATGGGATTTCTATTTCTTTGGAAAGTTTGGTTACGATTTTTGGGCTTATATTTGCGCTATTTTTCATTGGATACACAGAGTCTACTATACCTGGAAAGATAAGAAAACTTGATATCATTACAGCAAGCAACAATCTTGAGATTGATAATGTCTTATTACTAATTTCATATGCCCCCATATTGCATATATAGAGATTATTATAATAGGTTTACTGATATATAAATAACATCAATTTGGGGGTAATCAAGTTTTCTTACAATGTAAACAGTTTAAATGCATAAATGTATATATTAATGTATATATTGAAGAACTATTAGTTTTAGATAATCTTTTTATCACAATAGTTCCTCATTGAGCAACTTTTACATTTGTAAAGGTCATTGTGATTTCTTGCAGTTTTATTTGTTTTGAGTATATGCCGCATTTTTTTTATAGCGGATTCAAGCTCAAATCTTATTTTGGGGTCAAATGGTATTTTGTACTGTTGAGATGTATCGTTGTAGACGAGTATTCCATATGGTACGAAACCTCCATAATTTTCCTCTAATATCTGACAGTAGGCTGCAAGCTGAAATACGTGGTTTTTTTTCGGCTCATAGTGTTGCCCAGTTTTTACCTCTACTGGAATCCGATGGCCATCTTTTTTTATGATATAATCCGGTTTACCGCTGATTCTATAGCGTTTTGAAAACAACGGTTTTGCAGGCATGTTTAAATCAGAGTAGATGATCTTTCCGTCTTGAATTTTATGTTTGATTTTTAACTTGCTGACGGTTCTATTCATCTTCCTTGATATTGAGATAAACAGGATAGCTAATGCTAGTAAAACAAGGCTAAATATTATAGAAATATCTATAAAATCACCTCAAATATGATAATTAAAGCTGCAACTATCAATAGCGTGTATCCAGCAGCGGCAAGAACTTTTGACTTTTTTGCACTGACCTGCACACGATCTATTATATCACCATGTTTCACATGTTTCTTTATACCAATTTCTAACAGTGGCGATTGTGGTTCATATCCGCATTTTTGAAGATACCATGCCACAGGGCAGTAATGATATTGGCCGATTTCTGAGGCGCTGATTACATCTGATTCGCGAAATTGGGTTTGTTTTGTCCGCCTCACCATATAATACATACGAAGACGTGCAAACTATTTATTCTTTGTTTTAGGTTTACTGAAAGTAAAAATCTGGACAGAAAGACGTTATAAACTACATTCTTTTTCTGTTGATGGTAATCATGTCAGAAAATCTTAGTGAGTTCACTAGGAAACTTTCAGAGGTATATGATCCAGATAGTGAAGACAATTTTGTCAGTCTTTATATCAACAGAGTGGTGGATAAAAAATTCATTTATAGAAGGATAAAGGCCTGCGAGTCTATCCTAGAAAGGGATGAACTGAAGAATTTCACAAATACTGTAAAGGATATTCTTGATGTTCTAAAGAAAAACACCGGGGAAAATGTTGCTATCTTTGCTTCTCATAAACATAATTTTCTTAAACATATTATTCTCCATGTAAAGGTTGAAAATCTGATGATTGTTGATTCTTCTCCATACTTACGTCCACTAGCTAGACTACAGGATGAATGGGAATCCTTCACGTTATTATTGATTAGCTCTAACTACGCAAAAATATTTTCTGTGTCAATGGGTAAAGTGGAACGTACAAAAAAACTTTCAGCAGATATTATGAATAAACACAAAAAAGGTGGGTGGTCTCAAGCAAGATTCAATAGATTGCGAAGAGGGGCCATACATGCATTCTTTTCGGAAGTAGAGGGAGCACTTCAAAAAAGGGCAGATGAGCGCATTATCCTTGCTGGTCCCGGTCAGGCTAAGTTGCAATTCAGAGAAATGCTGCCTAAAAATTTGAAGGATAATGTTGTTGATATTATTGATATTGACATCAATGACGAAGTCGAACTTGTGAAAAAATCCAAACATATAATTTCTGAAAAGGAAGAGCTGAAAAGTCAGGAGGCCGTTAAACTATTAAAAGCGGAAATACTGAAAGATGGGCTTGCTGCTTATGGTATAAAAGAAACTTTAGATGCTGTTAGGAATGGGCAAGTGGAGTTACTGCTGGTAGAAAAAAACTATACGCCCCGTGGATGGATATGTGAAAATTGTCAGATAGTAAAAGAGGGAATCCAACGATTATGCCCATGTTGTGGTAAAAAAACATCGGAAGTGGACATCATAGAAGAGATATTGGAATTCGCCGAAAGAACCGATGCTGGTGTCGAGTTTACTGATGATAAAGAACTTGCAAACCTTGGTCATGTCGGTGCTATTCTACGATTCAAATAGGACAAGATATTATATTTTTCACAATAATGTATTTAAAATCTTTAGGGATGAGGTTTATCTGGAGGACTAGTTATGGGCTTCATGTTAGGCATCCGAAGAGAAGATAAAAACAAGTGGGAAGCAAGGGTTCCATTAATTCCAGAACATGTCAAGAAGTTTAAAGAGGAACATGGTATTGAAACAATAATTCAACCATCAAAAATACGTACTTATTCAGATGATGAGTATATCAAGGTAGGTGCAATTATTAAGGAGGATGTTTCATCCTGTCCGATTGTTTTTGCTGTAAAAGAGATACCCATCGATTTCTTTGAGTCTGGGAAAACATACGTATTTTTTTCCCATACAATCAAAGGACAGGAATACAATATGCCTATGCTCAAGAAAATGATGGATCTTGGCTGCAATCTTATTGATTATGAAAGAATAGTTGACGAGAGGGGATTCCGTCTTGTTTTCTTTGGAAGATTTGCAGGTCTTGCTGGAATGATTGATACACTTTGGTCATTTGGACAAAGGTTGAAATCTCAGGACATAGACACACCATTTAATGAAATAAAACAAACAATCCATTACAAGGACCTAACTGATGCAAAAGAACATTTGAAGGAAGTTGGTGAGAAAATAAAAGAAAAAGGTATCCCCAAATCATTGGTTCCCTTTGTAGTTGGATTTGCTGGATATGGTCATGTATCAAAGGGCGCTCAGGAAATACTTGACATTTTGCCTGTAAAAGAAATTTCTCCAAAAGAAATCAAAGATATTTATGATAATCCCTCAGACCGTTGTATTTACAAGGTGGTATTCAAGGAGAAAGATATGGTGGAACCAATTTCATCAGGTGATACATTTGAACTTCAGGACTACTACAATCATCCAGAGAAATACAGATCTATTTTTGAAAAATATATTCATGATTTATCAATACTTATGAACTGTATTTACTGGGATGCTAGATATCCTCGACTCATCACCAAGGAATTTATAAAAAAGGATTATGATGTGAATTATAAACTCAAGGTAATTGGGGATATAAGTATAGATATTAACGGGGCAATTGAATTTACTGAAAAGTCAACCATCTCAGATACTCCTTCATTTATATATAATCCAAAGACAAATTCGATAAAAGATGGGGTTGAAGGAGAAGGTATTGTTATTATGGGGGTCGACAATCTTCCATGCGAACTTCCAAGAGAGTCATCACATATGTTTAGTACTGCACTTTTTGACTTTATACCTGAGGTTGTGAAGGCTGATTTTACCAAGGATTTTGATAGTTGTAAACTTCCATCTGCAATAAAAAAGGCAGTTATCCTTCATCATGGTAAACTCACGCCTGACTATCAGTACATCGACAGATATATATAAGGAAATTCTGTTCGCCCTCAACGGTTCTATAGCATAAGGGAGTTAGAAAATATGAAGAGGATATTAGTTCTTGGGGCGGGAATGATTTCTAAACCTCTGGTAAGGTATCTTTTGGATCAACCAGATTATCATGTGAAAATGGCAAGCAGAACGGTTAGCAAAGCCGAAAAAATAATAGATTCCCATAAAAGGGGAGAGGCAGAGGTATTAAATGTTTCTGATAATGTTCAGTTGGAAAAATTGGTTTCTGAGTCAGATGTGACTGTCAGCCTTTTACCATATGCCTATCACGTTAAAGTTGCAAAACTTTGTATAAAGCATAAAAAACACCTGGTGACCACCTCATATGTTAGCGATGAAATGCATAAACTTGATGACAAAGCAAAAGATGCGGGAGTCCTTCTTCTAAATGAGAGTGGACTTGATCCAGGTATTGATCATATGTCTGCGATGAGGGTAATCCATGATGTTGAAAGCAAAGGGGGAAAGATTGTTAGCTTTAGATCAACAACCGGTGCCCTTCCATCTCATGAAGCAAATACTAACCCGTTTGGATACAAGTTCTCATGGTCTCCCCGTGGGGTTCTTCTTGCTTCTCGCAATCCTTCAAAATGGTTGCAAGATGGAGAAGAGGTATCATATCCAGGTGAACAACTCTTTGAAAATTACACACTCCAGGATGTTCCAGGTATTGGAACGTTTGAAAACTATCCTAACAGAAATTCGGTTCCGTACAAGGACATTTACGGGTTAAAAGATGCAGATACTGTGTATCGTGGAACGTTTAGGATGACCGGATGGTGCGAGACAATGAGAAAGATCGTGGCACTGGGTTGGCTTACTGAAGAGTCCCCAGAAGAATTTTGCGGTAAAACCTATGGTGATCTTACAAGGTATCTTATTGGCGTAGGGCAAGATGAAAATCTTCCAAAGACAACAGCCTCATTCCTTGGGTTGGAGGTCTATTCTACAATTATCAAACGACTCGAATGGCTTGGTCTTTTTGGTAACGAACCACTGCCAAAAGATAAGGATAATCCGCTAGACTATCTCAATGTACTGACACTAAAGAAAATGTCTTTGGATAAAAAAGAAAGGGATATGATAGTGATGCATCATGAATTTGTTGCGGAATACTCCTCCAAAAAAGAGTACATCACTTCTACATTGCTTGACTACGGTATACTAAATGGAGATTCTGCAGTTGCCCGAACTGTTGCACTTCCTGCAGCAATTGCAGTAAAAATGATTCTAGAAGGAAAAATCGAGATAACTGGAACACACATCCCAGTGATCCCAGAGATTTATAACCCAATTCTTGATGAACTTGAAGAGATGGATATAAAATTCGATGAGAAAACAGAGGTATTGGATTCCTGATATGATTAATTTTTTACTATTAATCTCTGCATATTCATTTCTTTTGAAAGTGTGTTTTTCTCTTGTAATGATCCAGTTTTTATGAGGGTGATAGTGTAATGGTAAGGGGTTAATCAACATAGTTTGTGATGCATATTGCACGGAGCGTGTTATGTAGAGCGAAACATTTAAATTAATATATTGTACTATATATTGTATAAAAATTATATTTATGGTGAAAAAATGAAGAAGAAAATTATATTTGGGAGTTTGTTGGCAGTATTTCTCATGATTATGTTGCCATCAGTGCCAGCAGTGGAATACAATACGGCTGTAGAAACAAATGAAACACGTATTCTTGATGAATTACAAAACATAGATCTTGGGGAATTGAAGGTAAAAATACAAAGCATAGATATTAAAAGTTTGAAGGAAGAACTTAAGGATGATCCTGCATTACCACTGTGTTTTCCAATAAGTGGTATTATTTTCTATACGTTAATTGCCCTGATATTACTACGTATAATATTTTATGTAATTAGTGCAGTAGTTGGTGTTATAGCTGGTGTAGTAGGCGCGATAGCAAGTGCAGTAATTGGAGCAATATGTGCGGTGCTAGGTTTCGTTGGTAAGATACTGGTTTTTATATTTAGTACAATAATTGGAGTGGTAGGTTTAATAGCTAAGGTGATAGGTGGAGTAATGGGTTTAACAGCCAGTGTACTAGGTGCGATAATCGGTTTTATGGGTAAAATAATAGGTTTGATATTGGACATATTAGTTCTGATATATGGTGCGATATTCCCTGGCTTTTCATCTGCTGCTTAAACCTATGGTGAACCAGATAGTATGTTTACTGATACTGTTGTTCAAAAGATGATAAATTCAACCTGGTTATCAGGTTGATATTTTCCCCCCTTTTTTTATTTTTCACCAGTAAAAAAACTGTTCGGTTTTTTCCGAACGTTTTCTGACGGTATATAAATATTAGATGACATACTTCTAATCAAATTGGAATTGATGTGATAATATGAAAGATAAAAAATTGAAACTGGCTGGAATTATACTGACTGGAGTAATGATCCTTGGAACCTTTGTTTATGCAATTACTGTTCAACCCACAGTATATGGTAATATGGATTTTCCATACTATGAGTTACAGACTTTCGGTTCTTATGAAGAACTTACTGAGTTTCTAGAAAGCAGTTCTTACCAATACTCCAGCTATAATTGGAGAACTCTTGGTGGTTCTATGGATAAATCGTTTGAAGCTACGGCGGCACCTGATGGAATGAACTTTGATGAATCTGGGGGAGAGACCGTCGATTATTCCCAAACTAATGTTCAAGTTGCTGGTGTGGACGAACCAGATGTTGTGAAAACAGATGGAACATATCTATACATTGTATCAAATGGCAAGATTATCATTGTAAAGGCATATCCTACAGAAGACGCAGATATTGAATGTGAAATAACATTTAATGATTCTATATATGTTCAGAATGTTTTCATAAGCGACCTAAGACTTGTTGTTTTTGCCGAAACTTACGATTATCCTGTCTACAAAGGTGGTGCAATTGATGAAATGTCTTCTTCTGTCTGGTATGGCTCTCCAAATACATACATTAAAATCTTTGACTTGGAGGACATTACAAATCCGGTTATTGTAAAAGACATTGTAGTAGGTGGTAGTTATTCTGGTGCAAGGATGATAGAGGATTTTGTTTATGTTATTACAACCCAGTATTCCTATAATTATGATATTTCTGATGGGGATCAGGTTGTTGTTCCACGGGTAATGGTTGACGATGAGATAAAAGAAGTACCACTCTCTGATATACACTATGTTGATATTCCCGAGAAAAGTAGCACTTTAACAAATATTGTATCTGTGAATATTCATGATGATGCAGATGGGGTACATGCAGAGGTATTCTTACTCGGGAATAGTCATACATTGTATGTTTCAAAGAATAACATATATGTTGTGTATTCAACAGGCTATTACGATTATGTGATGCTTGAGGAACTCATTGATGAACTGGTAATGCCAACGCTTCCCGAATCAATTAAAGAAGAATTCAAACTTGTAGATACGCTTAGTCTTGAAGATTATCAAAAGAAAACCGTGACTGAATGGATACTTCAAAACTATGTAGATTCTATGGATGAGGACCAGAAGCAAGCAATAGCAAAAGCGATCGTAAGACAAACAGAGCGAACAATCATACATAGGATAAGTATTGTCGATGGTGAGATACAATATGAGGCACAGGGCAGTATACCTGGATTTGTTCAAAATCAGTTTTTCCTAAGTGAATATGATGGATACCTGCGAGTTTCTACAACTATAGAAGGGTGG
>CAZXHI010000109.1:0-4604 GCA_964640555.1 uncultured Thermoplasmatales archaeon
TCATCGGCAGTAACAGTTGTGCTCACAGACAAAGCAGATAGTATAATAACAACTGTCAGGACATAAGATCTCCATCTATCAGAAATTCTCATATTTCATTCCTCCATTACACCCACCATGTTTCACCATAATTATTTGATAAAAATACAAGATCAAGGACTTTTATCTCACCATTATTGTCAACATCTTCACTTATCCAACCAGCAGCACCTGTTTCATCAAAATGATTAGAAACTAGATTGAGATCAAGAACAGTACAGCTCCCATCGTTGTTTACATCCCAGTTAGCCGGTATGGACAGATCCGAGCTACTTGAAACATCAGTGTTATCACTGGTGTCGTTCGCCCAGATAAAATAGGTGTAATTGCCATGTGATAGTATGGTGTTGTAATAGTACTGATTGGTTCCGCTGATTTTTGTCATAGAAACATTAGTTGTACTGCTCCCAGAACGTGTAATATTTATGAACACATTGTTCACCTCAACATTATCTGTTACTGTACAAGTGAAGTTCTCCCAGCCAAAACCACTCTCTGTGTCGATTGGATCGGACTGTGCAACATTCATGTTGGATGTCTCTGGGGCGGTAGTGTCTCCAGGTCCTTCGCCGTCTTGGGAGATTTCAAAGCTGTGGCTACTCCATACATTATTACTAAAAGATATGTATCCAAAACTATTAGCCGTAGGATTTGCAATTTGTGTGCCGTTTCTTTTGACTATGTAATCGGTACTAGCAGTAAAACCAGAGATATCAAATAAAACATTTCCACCTGAAGTGTCTGCATTGAACTCAACCACCTTATCTACGTCACCCGCACCTGCAATATCATCGTTTATGTAAACAAGGTTTATTGTTATGTCATTTGGAGCGGTAAGATAGAAACCAGTGTCATTGAAAATGATGTATGTGGAATCAATGATTATGATGCTAAAATCCATTGTTTGTTGCACCGTATATGTTTCATTTCCAACAACAAATTCAAAGCCTGGATTGATAGTTACAGCTGATATTTTACTGGAAATAAAAATCGCGAGTATAACAGATACCAACATGACGAATCTTTTATTGATTAAATCCCACCTCTCTTCCATTCTCTCCTGTATTATTGAATACGCGTGAAACTTTGTTATTAATCTTATATAAACATGATGCGCTAAAATGTCAAAATGAAAAAACACACTTTTTAACACCAGCTATTTCCAATCGATCTGCAAAAATACCTATGTGACGTCAAAACAGTTTCACCTAAAAGAAAATTGTGAAAATGAATTAGAGGTGGTAATAACAAATTTTGATGATTCATGAAAAAGTGAATTTGCAATATCCTTATTTTTCAGAAATTAAACTTCCTGAAAATTTATTTTTTATGCCAAAGTTTCACACCAATTCTCCATCTCATTTGTTACTTCATTAAACTCAGGTAACGCTCCAATAATTAAGTCTTGTAAATCCCGTTTCCACATTTTTCGTTTTTCACTTACTTTTTCTAGAAATGTTTCCAAGTCAAATGTTAATCTATAAATTTTGAGTTTTTTGTTAACTAGTGAGACATCTATTGGGATGCCTTTTTTTGATAAGAACCAAAGATCATATATGTCTCTTGGTTTCTCTCTAGTCATAATACATCTAATTTTTTCTGCCGCTATTTCTTCAACATCAAGTACAGACAGTTCAAATGATGGAATTTCAGGATAAGTTGTAATGAGGAGTTTTGTATGAAATGATATTGGTCGTTCTCTTTTACTAATATTTATTGTGACTCTTGACATGCTATTCTTGCTTCTATCATAAAGCGGCCCTCTTATTGCAAATCGTATGTTTATTTCATTGCTATATTCTATTTTTTCAGGGAGTGTTCTTTCCATTCCTGTAAGTTCCAGATTTCTGATTATTTTTTTTATCATTTTATCCGTATCAAATCGTTTTCCAACAACATCAAAATCAAGATCTTCACTGAATCGGTTAAGGTTATAAAATTTATAAAGAGCAGTTCCACCTTTGAACACCAGAGAACGCCTATCATCTGATAAAGCATATAACAAAAGTTCAAGGAGATAATCCGTCTCTGTATTCCTGATTGTTAGATGTTTCAGTTCAGCAATTCTTGTAAGTTCTAATCTTGATATCATCATATCTCCCCAATATTAACAACAACTCCCCATTTTTTATCATTTAGTCCAGTTATGGGACGAGTAATGTCAAGTGGTATCATAGTCTTATATGTCTGTTTTTTTAGCCTTTTTACATATTTACATCCAAGAGATTCAAGCATCCAACCAAATCTTTTAGCAAGAGCCTGGTTCTTAGTTCTGAAGATATAGTCCACAATTTTTATGGTAGAAATATTTTTAATATTTTCTTTTAGGATAAAATATATTTCAGCTGTTGAAATTTTCTTAAGTAAAACAGCATCTATTAACGCTTTTTCTGGTTCGGCCATAAAAACTTCGAAATCCTGTATTTTGATTTTTGAAAAACCAAAAAACCATGAAGGGCGAATTTTTTCAAAAATAATTGTTGTATTCATCATTTGTATGTTTTTACGACTTTTTGAACGAGATGTTATGACAGATATCTTGCTTGGTATTTGCTCAGTTATATTATGATGGCGAAATGCAGCCCATAGAGAAATATAACTTGGCCATATTATTCTTGAAGCAATAATCAGAGGATCTTCTTGTACAGTATAGACATTTCTTTGGATTTGTTTTACGATGCCTCTATTTTTTAACCTGTTCAGAAATACTTTGGCATAGGTTTTATCATTATCAATAATGTTTGCAAAAGTGTCAATATTAAATGTAGGGTATTCTTCAAGTTTTTTAACTATTTGTAGTGTTTCCATGATGCTATATATATGCTCTCATTATTAATAAATTTTTCTAAGTGTAGGTAATCAAAATTGATAACCTGTGCATTTAAAATTTTACAAAGTGAAAAGGTCTAGTATAACGAAAAATAGTCAACAATGAAAAAAACTTATTTTTCAAGGGTTAAACCCTACATTTGACCAATTTACTTTTTAGGGGATAACAATCCCAATCATCATCTGTTGTTTTTTCAGTTTCATAAATTATATCTCCTCCATGAATCTGGGCTAATAACGGCTTTTTCTTTTAAAAATCTTATGAAAATGACAATTTTATCCTATCTTAAAACAATTGCATCCTTGGTTTTTCTGAAGTCTTTGTCCATTGTAATTAGTTTTTGATTAATTGATCTTGCACTTGCAAGGATAATTCCATCGATTAAACTAAATTTTGATATTCCTTTTTTACGTAAATTAAATTTGATTTGTGATCCTTCAGAACATAGTTTTTCACTTAACGGAATGACATTTAAGAGTCGTCTAAGTTTGGAGATCCTTTTTTCTGGATCGATGTCATTTTTCAAACACCAATCAGAAATCTCTCCGATTTGAATTACTGATATGAAAAGGGGTTCGTCCTTTATCAACTCATATATTTCTTCAAAAGTTTTGGAATTCTTTTCACTGCGAAAAATTTCGATGATAATAGAGGTGTCTAGAAACATCAATATCTGTCCTCTTTATCTCTTTCGAATGTTGATTTCTTTTTATCAATGCCCGCCAAACCGGTAAGCAATTTATTCCTCTTTATACCTTCAGAAGGTGGAATTACAATATGCATTACATCTCCTTTACGAAAACCTAGTCCTTCAATGATATATGATGGAACGATTATGCCTAAAGAGTTGCCTATTTTCCTCAGTTTTGCTTCAAACACTTCTACCATATATAAATGTTATAACGTTATAACCTAATAAATGTTTTGGTTAACAAGCATATTTCCTTGAATCTGTTTCCCAAATGGAAACTATTACTGATGGAGTCATCTTTCTGTTATTCCTCACCAACATATTTAACGAAAATATCATGCTACTCACATAGATATACCGTGTTTTTATCAACGACAAAAAGACGACCAAAATGGTTATTTGTCAGTTCTTTACCTTCAACTGTCCCGATGTTCTCCCCATCAAAAGTATGTGACGTTTCATCCTTATTAGAGTCTAAGAGTAGATATGGGGCTAAACCCATGAAAAACTTATTTTTTCACCATATTTGCAACAAGATTACTAGCATGTTGTTGAGAAATATTAAGTATATTTGTAATATCTTTGGGAATAAGCACCCTTTAATCTCTCTCACCAAGATTAAAATATAATTGCTGTTCTAGATTGGACATTGATTTAAACATGGGTGCTTAATGTTTTTTCACAAATATACCTGTTTTGCTAACGTTTCGGATAATACATTAACTTAACTTGTTGTCTATCATTGGGGTTTCACTCTAAAAGGTTTATGTAGCTCTTTAGGTCAATGTCTTAGATTGTTATATTCTACGCTAATGAAACTCAATAGATACTCTTCACTGAACAATAAAGAGTATTGCGATTTATACCCACCACGTTTCGTCATAATGATTTGATACAAGAACAAGATCAAGGACTTTTATCTCACCGCTATTGTCAACATCTTCACGTATCCAACCAAAAACACCTGATTCATTGTAGTGGTTGGAAATCAAGGTTAGATCAAGAACAGTACAGCTACCGTCATTGTTTACATCCCAATTAGGC
>CAZXHI010000110.1:0-22212 GCA_964640555.1 uncultured Thermoplasmatales archaeon
ACCTAAAGGTTTTTAGAGGATTAGTTTATCACGAGTTTGGTGATTTGATTGAATTTCGACCTTTCGACTGAACAGAAAATGTTTCAAAAGATTATTAGAGAATTTTGTGAGAAAGAGATAAAACCAATTGCTGAAAAAATTGATAAGGAAGAATACTTCCCATGGGAACTTTATAAGAAAATGGGTAAAATGGGACTTATGGGAATGACAATTCCTCAGAAGTATGGTGGAGCAGGCATTGACCGCGTCAGTTATATGATTGCCCTTGAAGAAATTTCACGTGTTTGCGGATCTACTGGAATTACTGTTGAGGCTCATAATTCACTTGGTGTTGGTCATATTTATGAGAAAGGTACTGAAGAACAACGTAAAAAATACCTTCCTAAACTTACCAACGGAGAGGCAATTGCTGCATGGGCATTAACAGAACCTAATGCTGGTTCTGATGCAGCTGGTGGACAGACAACAGCTGTTCTTGATGGGGATGAATGGGTTTTGAATGGTACGAAACAGTTTATCACTAGTGGAAATATTGCTGAGGTTACTATATTAATGGCAATGACTGATAAGAAAAAGGGAGCGAAAGGCATTAGTGCGTTTATAGTGGAGAAAGATACGCCTGGTTTTAAGATTGGACAGTTGGAGAATAAACTAGGTCTTAGGGGCAGTAAAACAGTTGAACTTATCATTGAAGATTGCCGGATTCCAAAAGAAAATCTGCTTGGTGAAAAGGATATGGGTTTCATTGGTGCAATGAATATTCTTGATCGTGGTCGTACTGCCATCGGTGCAATGGCTGTTGGCATAGCTCGAGGTGCTCTTGAAGATAGTATTGAATACGCACAACAGAGACAACAGTTTGGACGTCCAATTGGAAAATTCCAAGCTATCCAGTGGAAAATCGCTGATATGGCTACTGAAATTGACGCTGCTCGTTTACTCGTTTATCGTGCTGCGTTCATGGAAGATCAAGATGTTCGATTTACCAGGGAAGCTGCTATGGCTAAATTGTTCGCATCTGAGATGGCTATGCGGGCAACAAGAAATGCAATTCAGGTTTATGGAGGATATGGTTTCACTAGGGATTATCCTCTTGAGAGATATTTCAGGGATGTTAAACTCTGTGAAATTGGCGAAGGAACCTCCGAGGTTCAGAGGATGGTCATCGCGAGACAATTAGGTTTGTAAAATTATATTTGGGGGAAAATTATGGCTAAAAATACAGTAGAAAAGAAAGACAAATATGATGAGTTGTATAGTAATTTCAAATGGGAAATACCCAAGCATTATAATTTTGGTTTTGACGTTGTAGATAAATGGGCTGAGGATAGAACCAAACTCGCTTTGATTTCAATTGATAGAACCGGTAAGAGAGACCGGTATCATACATTCTATGATTTAAAAGCCGCATCAAATCAGTTTGCAAACGTTTTAAGAGATATGGGTGTGAAGAAGGGTGATAGAGTTCTTGTAATATTGCAGAGTATCCCTGAGTGGTATATTGCTATTATTGGAATGTTTAAACTTGGTGTTGTTCCAATGCCAGGTACCGTTCTTTTAACATCTAAGGATATAGAGTATCGTGTTAATCGTGCTGAAGCATGTATGGTTATTACAGATATGGATCATGCTGATAGGGTTGATGCGGTTCGTGAGAAGTGTCCAACATTAAAACATGCGATGCTTATTGATGGAAAAAGAAAGGGCTGGTTTAACTACAGCAATAAAATGGAAAAAGCTTCTCGTGAAATTTCCCAAGAAGAAATAGGAAAAACTCTTTCTAGTGATCCGATGCTGATTTATTTCACCTCTGGAACAACAGGGCATCCAAAGATGGTTCTTCACACTCATAGTTATCCACTTGGACATGAGGTTACAGCAAAGTTCGCCCAGGCCCTCACCGAACATGACCTTCATTGGACCGTTTCTGAGACGGGTTGGGCAAAGGCCGCATGGGGTAAACTATTTGGTCAGATGATTGTTGGTGCTACTATTATCCAATGGGAACTGCCAGGTCGTTTTGATGCAGATGGACTTTTGAGAGCTATGGAAAAATATGGTGTAACAACATTCTGCGCTCCTCCAACAGTATATCGGATGCTCATTCAGATGGATCTTTCAAAGTATAATCTCAATCTCCGTCATTCTATGAGTGCAGGTGAACCATTAAATCCAGAAGTCATTAGGGTTTGGAAGGATACTTTTGGTTTGGAGATCTATGATTTCTTCGGACAGACTGAAACGGTATGTGTGCTTTCTAACTATCCATTTATGCCAATAAAATTCGGATCGGTTGGTAAACCAACACCAGGTCATGATGTACGAATTGTTGACGATGATGGAAAAGAGTTAGGGCCTAATGAAGAGGGTAACATTGCTCTGTATATTGGTGATGAGCGACCTCCTGGTCTTTTCAAGGAATATTGGAAAGATGAAGAGATAATGAAAAAGGCATTCAGGAATAATTACTACTATACTGGAGATCAAGCATACAAAGACGAGGATGGATATTTCTGGTTTGTAGGAAGAGATGATGATGTCATTAAATCTTCAGGATATCGCATTGGACCATTTGAAGTTGAATCAGCATTGATGGAGCATGATGCCGTTGCAGAATGTGCAGTTGTCGGTGCCCCAGATCCTAAAGGCGTGAGGGGAATTGTAGTGAAGGCAGTTGTCGTACTTTCGAAAGGGTACAAACCATCGGAGGCACTTACAAAAGAATTACAGGAACATGTGAAAAAGACAACGGCTCCATACAAGTATCCACGTGTGATAAAGTATGTTAATGAACTTCCAAAGACAATTTCAGGCAAGATACTCAGACGTGAATTAAGAAAGGACTAAAACTCTTGACTAACTACATCAGCCCTCTCTTTAAACTCAAATCAAGGTTGGGTACTGTATCAAATTTTTCCAGTTCTTCTGGTCTAATCCATTTATATTCAGTATGTTCCCAATCGAGTTTTATATCTGGCTCGTTTTTTAATTCTATTTTAGCGGGATGAACAATCCATGTTTTCCTTGCTTTTGGGTCTGTAAATTTAAAAGGTTCTCCTAAACTATATGATAAAATATTTTTTTCCCCAATTCCCAGTTCCTCTCTCATTTCTTCCATTATTTTTTCAATGGGTGGTTTAGGTTCATCAAGATAACCGGTGACGGTATTCCATTTTCCCTGGTAAACGCCTACTTTGTTACTTCTCTTTAATATTAAAATTTTATCTTTGTATTTTATGAAAACAGTTATAACAAGTGATGTGTCAGAGTTTGTGTAATCAATTCTTCCATCTGGGAATTTTGGCAGTTTTTTAGCAAATTCTCTCACCATTTCGATTATTTTCTGTTCTTGTGCAGTCATAATTATTAGTGGATTACGAAATGGTTATTTAAATCGACGTATGAATACATGAAATCAGCATAAATTAGGATGATCTATACAGTCTCCTCCTATTATTACGCATTTAATATTTAAGACTAATTTGCTTTAAATCTTTTATTATCAAGCATTTATACCTAATCATTAGAGTTTTGAAAGGGTTCTTTTATATCATGTTTATTGTATAGGTATATCCTTAGTTTATAGGCTTTTTTCATTTGACGTGGAGTATTATATCTCAAAAGATGCGTAAATGTGACATGAAGTTGTTTTGATGATGTTTCGATACATTCAAATATTTTCATTATTGTGTTGAAAAAACTGATGGACTAATTATATTTAAAATATGTTATATTTCATCATAAAATTAAAAAATCTCTCTAGAATAAATGAGAAGACATAACTTAGATGATAACTGGGTTTACTAGCGGATATTTGTCTTGATTTCCCCCAGAGATGTTGTATGGCGTATTCCATATGCCATCTAATTCTGCAGCATCTGGATATTTTTCTGTATAATCATCCCAGTAGTTCCCAACACTTCCATTATTACATTGATTGCCAAGTGAATCATAAGCATTATACTCGCTATTCTGTTTAAATGTATTGTAGTACATTATATTGTTTCGTGCCCCACAACAGAAGTACAGTCCTCTTTGATTGTTAATGATTAAATTTCTAAAAATTTCGTTATTTTTTGAGCCCTTAATTCTAATGCCATAATTACCATCTGAAATAATGTTGCCAGTAACAATATTGTTGTTTGATGAATATATATACATGTCATATAGGCTGTTTAAAGATATGTTATTTTTTGAAATATTGTTACCATCTGAGTACTCTATATTGATGCCGTATTGATTATGTGAGATGTTGTTTCCTAAGACATTGTTATTCCCTGAATCCCTCCCAATGTAGACACCTTTGGTGGCGTTTAAAATTGTATTGGTTGAAATGACATTATTAGATGATTCAATACTTATTCCCATGGTGTTTGATGAATAATTGGAATTGATTATCTTGAACCCATTGATTGTGCAGTTATCTGCGGTAATAAGAACTATGTAGCTTTGATTAGAGTCATTTCCGTTATAGTCAATGATTTTTTCTCCATAGCCTGAACCAACCAAATTGATCGATTTATCTATTATCAATGTTTCATAGTAAGTTCCATTGTAAACAAGGATTGTATCGCCATCAGATGCATTATCTATTGCATTTTGGATAGACGTGTAACTTCCTTTGCCTTCAATAACTATCCCACTAGATTTATCTTCTATACATCCACTAAAAGATGCCGCTATCATTAGCAAACACACGCCTATAACTAATAAACCAACTTTTTTATTATTCATTTTTCTCTTCTTCCTTATGTACTGATATCTTCTATGATTGGAGGGTATTTTGTGATCGAGTTTAATACATCTTTCATCAATGTCTGTGTCTACAGGGGAAACATCATTCTCGCTCAGTAGCAGATAAGATATATAAGTATTATTCTAATATTTTGAAACATGCCATTAGAATTTATTAAAAAGTATCGGTTACTTCATTTACTAAAATTAAACTTTTATTTTCCAACTATCACGTTGTCTTCTATTGATTTTATAGATTCAGATGAAAATACGAGATGGCCCGTGTCATCCAAGGTATACAATCTTGAATCTATATCTTTAGATGGCTCTACAAGAATACTAAAGGGTATCCCTGTTTCTCTGTCAACTAGTGAACTCTTTAAGATTCCTAGGTACGCCCCTTCTTTATTCATCACTTTTTTACCTCTGATGTCACTACTTTCAAGATTCTTCATTAATTTCCCTTGTTTTACCACAAAATATAGGGACACTAAACCAACCAAACATATGATCCAAATAAGAATAAGAGCGATTATATCGGCATGCTGTTCCCCATATCTATCAACATATATAGTTACTGCTTTGCTCTCGCTGAAAAAAGCTATTAATGTTCTGTATGTTATTATGCATAGACTACCTATTCCTGCAAAATATCCAGGAATAATAAGTAGTTTATTTTTTATTGGTCGTCCCCCTTTTAAATTATAATCCGAATATAATAGTTTAATTTAAATGTTTTGAAGAATCTTTAGTGTTGGTTAAACAATTGAGATGTATTATTGACTATGCCCAGCCTAATTTTCCGATCGGAAATATCCATTATTTGAAATATGGGGGCACCAATCCAGTCGAATTAAAATCTTATTCCAACTGGGAAAAATCGTTTTTCATGCTTTTTATATATTTATCTTTGATATCTTTAAATTTGAGGTCAAGATAATAATCACTAGAAATCGCAAAATTATGTTTCAGATTACCGTTGGAAAATTCCCCTCTCAATTCCTCTATAACCTTGTCAAAAAGGGAGTCTGTTGTTTTGTGGATTACTATATCGATAAAATCCTCTATATCTGGGTTTCCATCTTGATTTTCATACCATTTCAAGGCTTCTTCCAAGATTTTATCTTTCATCTTTCCCTCCTTCAACCATTACTCTTATAACAACTAGCTCTTTATAAATTCTGTCTCTGTCGATTATATCAATGGTGGCGAGATCAGCATAGAAAGCAGAAAAGGAATAATCAAAAGAAATCTACAATCTGCGTGTTTCTATTTTACATTCTGAATATACCAGGTTTCCAGTCTGTAATTGGAGCGTTAAGTGATGCTGAAATGCCAAGTCCCAGTACTAATCGCGTATTCACAGGGTCAATTATTCCATCATCCCATATTCGAGCCGTGCTATAGTAAGGATTGCCCTCTTTTTCATATTTGTCCAGTATGGGTTCTGTTATTGCCTTTTCCTCTTCTTTTGTCATTTCTTTGCCTTTTCGCCATAGCTGGTCTTTTTTAACGGTCAACAGGACACCTGCAGCTTGTTGACCGCCCATCACTGAGATGCGCGCATTTGGCCACATCCATAATTGTCTTGGCCCATAGGCTCGCCCACACATACCATAGTTTCCCGCTCCAAATGATCCAGCAATTATAACAGTGAATTTAGGAACTTGGGCAGTTGCTACAGCACTAACCATCTTGGCACCGTCTTTTGCGATGCCTCCTGCCTCATATTTTCTTCCAACCATGAATCCGGTTATGTTTTGTAGGAAAATTAGTGGTATTTTCCTTTGACAACACATCTCTATAAAATGTGTGCCTTTAAGTGCCGACTCCGAAAATAAGACTCCATTGTTTGCGAGAATGCCAACAGGATATCCCATTATCTTTGCAAAACCACATACTAGGGTTTCACCATATAGTGCTTTAAACTCATGGAATTTTGAACCATCCACAATCCTGGCAATGATTTCCCTAATATCAAATGGTGTCCTTGGATCCTTTGATATTATTCCATATATTTCCTTGATATCGTATGCTGGTTCCTCAGGTTTTTTAACATCCAACTGTGTTTTCTCAGGTCTGTTTAGATTTTCCACGATGTTTCTTGCCATATGTATAGCTTCTGGATCATCATGGGCGTAATGGTCTGAAACTCCACTTTCTCGGCAGTGAACATCTGCACCACCTAAATTTTCTGCGGTTACTTCTTCACCAGTTGCTGCTTTAACAAGCGGCGGTCCGCCAAGGAAAATAGTACCAGTTCCTTTGATAATTATTGTTTCATCTGACATTGCAGGAACGTATGCTCCACCAGCCGTACATGAACCCATGACTACTGCTATCTGTGGTATGCCCATAGATGACATCGTAGCCTGATTGTAGAAGATCCTTCCAAAGTGCTCTCTATCTGGAAATACTTCATCTTGCATAGGTAAAAATGCGCCACCAGAGTCAACTAGATATATGCATGGGAGGTTGTTTTCCTTAGCGATTTCTTGCGCTCTTAAATGTTTCTTGACAGTCATTGGATAATAGGTCCCCCCAGTGACTGTTGCATCATTGGCGACAATTACAACCTCGCGCCCATGTATAATCCCAACACCTGTAACCATACCAGCACAGGGCGATCTATCCTTATACATTTCATATCCTGCAAGGGAGTTAAACTCCATAAATGGGGTATCAGGATCAAGAAGTGCATCAATACGCTCACGAGCAAGCATTTTATTCCTTGATTTGTGAAGTTTTATTTTTTCTTCACCGCCACCCTTTGCCGCAATTGCAATTTTATCTTTAAGATTTTTTACAAGTTTTTCATAATGAGCAAAATTTTCTTTGTACTCCTTGCTGGAATTATCTACATGACTTTCAATAACATCCATATTTTTAATCCTCCTTATTCTTTGTAATTTCTGCTGTATTTTGACCAATTTCAATTTGATCTTTCTCTTTAAAGTTAACTTTTTTTACTTTACCATTGTACGGTGCTCTTATTAGGTATTCCATTTTCATGGCTTCAATAATCATAAGAACATCTCCTTTTTTGACCTTATCTCCATCTTTTACCTTGATACTGACTACCTTTCCGGAGATTGGTGAATTGAGGTTCCCCTCCTCTTTTTTCTTGGTTTTCTTTGCTCCAGTAAGCTCTATATTTCTAACCTTAAATACATCCCCCTCCACAAATACAAATTTGTCTTTGTCGCCCTTGGTGATCACGCATTTGATAACTCTATCGCCAAGTTTTATTTTTAGATATCCAGGTTTTATTTCGTCCGCCTCTACTTCATACTCTGTATTGTCATATGTTATAAAATATTGATTTTTTCTACGTTCAACCGATACGTTGTACACATGGTTTTCATGCTCATAATTTATAAACATCTACGAATCAACCCCCATTCTCCATCTTCCAACATGCTTCCAGGGTGAATGTGGATCAGACTCCTTGTATCTAACAATCTCTTGAGCCTTAGTATGCATCGAATCATATACTGCAAGAGCAATGAGTGCTTCAACAGGTAGTCCCTCCTTGGCACTCATCCAGTCTTTAAAGTGATTATCAATAAAATGAGTGGTTATGTTTCCCTTTTTAAACTCGCCATGACTAAGTACTTTCTTTAGGAAAGATATGTTGGTTGTTACTCCTAAAACTACATAGCGCGATAGTGCCCATATCATCTTGTTGATACATTCTTCTCTGTTCTCACTGCTTACTACAAGTTTGGCAAGCATCGGATCATAGTATGGAGTTATCTCCATACCGGCATAAATACCAGTGTCATTTCTTACGTTAGGTCCGGTGGGTGATTCTACTTTTGTTAACGTTCCAATGCTTGGTAGAAATCCATTCGATGGATTCTCTGCGTATATACGACATTCAATGGCATGGCCACGTTGGATCAAATCTTTCTGTTTAAGCGTAAGTTTCATGCCGCTGGCAATTCTCAGTTGCCATTTAGCAAGATCAATACCAGTAGTCATCTCTGTTATCGGATGTTCTACCTGTAATCTGGTGTTCATCTCCATGAAATAGAAGTTAAGGTCTCCGTCAACCATGAATTCGACAGTTCCAGCATTTGAATAACCTACTGCCTCTGCAGCTTTTACAGCTGCTTTACCCATTTTCTCTCGCAATTCTGGAGTCATAACTGGTGACGGTGTCTCTTCTATAATTTTCTGATGCCTTCTCTGTATGGAGCATTCTCTCTCGAAAAGATGGACGATATTTCCATGTTCGTCAGCTAGTATCTGAAATTCTATATGTCGAGGTTTATCAATGTACTTCTCAAGAAATACTATATCATTTCCAAAGGCAGATTTCGATTCACGCTTTGCGCTCTCGATAGAAGTTTCAAGCACCTCCTCAGAATGAACTATTCTCATTCCCTTTCCGCCACCACCAGCAGCAGCTTTAACCAAAAGAGGAAAACCAATTTTCTTTCCCTCTTTTACCAGTGAAGAGTTATCCTGTTTTATCCCATGATAACCGGGAATTACAGGCACTCCAACTTTTTCCATGATTTTTTTTGCTGCTATTTTATCTCCCATCAGGCTTATAACCTTAGGGCTAGGACCAATGAATTTCATTTTCTTATCATTGCAGGATTTTGCAAAATCAGGGTTCTCTGCAAGAAATCCATATCCTGGATGTATGGCATCTGCACCGACATCCTGTGCGACCTTTATTATCTTTGGAATGTTTAGGTAGCTTTCAATGGGTGTTGGATCTCCAAGATTAACTGTTTCATCAGCAAGTTGGACATGTGGTGCATTCTCATCTACTTCTGAGTACACTGCTACAGTTTTTATGCCCATTTCCTGACAGGCTTTTATGATCCTTACAGCTATTTCTCCACGGTTAGCCATGAGTACTTTTTTAAACAAAATTATCCACTCCATTTTGATTTTCTTTTTTCAAGAAATGCATTGATTCCCTCTTGTCCCTCATCTGAGATTCTTAGCTCGGCTATTTTTTCTACTGTGAACTCTTTGTAATCCTCTACGTCCATTTTTTGACATTTGTCTACTAGGTTTTTTATCTCCACTATGGACTTTGGACCTGAGGAATGAAGCCATTTAGCATATTTTTGTATTTCAGCATCGAGATTCTCTTCTGGTATAACATAATCAATAAGGCCAATTTCTTTTGCATATTCAGAGATGAATCGCTCTCCTGTTATGAAAAGTCGTCTCATATTGGATAGACCTATACGTCTTACAATGTATGTTGATATAACAGAAGGTATTATCCCAAGTTTTGTCTCGCTGAATGCAAATTTTAGTCCAGGGGATGCTATAGTTATGTCACATACAGCAACAAGTCCTATTCCTCCTCCAAATGCGTGACCATTGATACGGCCTATTACTGGTTTTGGACAGGAGTAAATCGTTTCATATAAATCTAATAAAAGTCTACTGTCCTGGATGTTTTCTTCTTTTGAATATTTAGCCATGCTTTTCATCCAGTTAAGATCGGCACCAGCGCAGAAGGATTTGCCATTGCCAGTGAGTATAATTATTCTAATGGCATCATCAGAAGATGATTCTTTAAAACAACTTGTTAACTCTTTCATTAGTTTCTCGTTCATTGCATTGTGAACTTCTGGTCTGTTTAGATGGATCGTGACAACGTCTTTTTCTTTGTGTATTTCTAAAGTTTCATATTTCATAATTTTCTTCCTAAGGAATTTTATGGGGTGATACTAAGATATGCGTTGGCGATGCTAGGCAGGATAAATAAAGGTTTCTAAAGTTTTTACAACAATTGCCGATAAAATCTATTTACCTTTGAAAATAGGCTTTCTTTTTTCGACAAAAGCTGTAACTCCCTCTTTGAAATCTATTGTTGCTGCTGACTGTGATGCTGTTTGACTTTCTAGCTCTAGGTGGGTGATCATATCATTATCCTGGCTTTTATTGATAAGCATCTTTGCTTTACCTACGGCTATTGGCGGAAGTTTTCTAAACTTTGATGCAATTTCTTCAATTGCGTCATCTAATTCATCTGGTTCCACTATTTTATTTATAATTCCTAACTCTTTTGCTTCTTCTGCTGTAAATGTCTTTGAAGTAAGAATGTATTCGCATGCTCTTTGATATCCAACCAGTTTTGTAAAAAACTGCGTTCCACATCCCGGTGCAAGACCTATCCCAATGAATGCTGTACTCATTTTTGCTCCTTTTACTGCTATAATAATGTCACACGCAAGCATAAGTGAAAGTCCTGCGCCAAATGCTGCTCCGTTGACTGCAGCAATTACTGGTTTTTCCATTGTTCTTATTTCAATTACGCATCTGTGTATAGCTATGGTTAGATCTCTTAGGAATTGAGATTTATCCTCCGCAGCATGCATTTCTTTTACATCTCCCCCGCCGCAGAATCCTTTACCTGTTCCTTTGATTACGACTGCTCTGATATTATATTTAGTAGTGAGGTTTCTTAGTGCATGATAGAGTTCCTGGCCGAGTTTTAGGTCAAACGAGTTTAGTCGTTCAGGTCGATTAAGGGTAACATAGGCAACGTTTTCTTTTATATTGGTGGTTAATGTTTCATAGTTCATAGGTATCTCCCCTTGAGAATGCTGTTTTAGATTTAAATCTTGGGGAAAAACGTTAATAAATAGTTAACCATGCACGTGGCCGTGGTTTACAATGGATTCACTACTAATATTAGGAATACTCATTGCATATATTGCCGTTATTGTCTTGGTTGGTTTTATTAGTTCACGGAAAGCAAAAACATCTCAAGGTTTTTTCCTTGCAGATCGAAGTATTGGATGGTTAGCACTTACTGCTACGATAACTGCGACTACGGTTGGCGGTTCTGCTACCATTGTTGCAGGAGGGCGTATTTATGCATCTGGTCTTCCGGCATTGTGGTATGATGTAGGGGGAGCATTAGGGCTTATTATTCTTGGGTTATTTCTTGCAAATAAGGTTAGAAAGACGGGACTTTTTACACTGCCTGATATCGCAGGGCATCTCTATGATGACAAGGTTAGATTTGCCTCTGCTATTTTGATAATTATAACTGAGGTCGCCTGGGTTTCACTGCTTATTCAAGCCTCCAGTCTTATACTTTCTGTAATTGTTCCTGTAGAGTTTGAGATTCTTTTGATTGTGATAACGGTTGCTTTCATAACGTATACACTCATAGGTGGGCAATACGCTGTTATATATACTGACATCATACAATTTATTGTAATGATCGTGGGAATATGTCTGATAGCAGCTCCATTGCTGTTATTTGATGCCCTGCCACATCTAGGTCAGTTGTCGACAAATTCATTGTCTTTCCCGGTGAATAGTAACATTGGCATTCTTGCAGCAGGCTCCATTTTTTTTATGATGTTCATGCCTCATGTTGTTGGCCCTGATATCTATTCTAAGGTGTTATCTGCAAAAGACGAGAAAACTGCGAAACGAGGGACAATATTCTCAGGGGTTTTTAAGATGATTTTTGCAGTAGCAATCGGAGTAATTGCCCTGTCAGCTGCTGTTTTGTATCCTGGTCTAGAGAAAGCTTCGCTTGCAATACCTACTGCTGTATCTGGTCTTTCCCCACTGGTGGCAGGTATAGTTCTTGCCGCCTTCGTTTCTGTTATGCTCTCGTCGGCTGATTCATGTTTGCTATCTGCTGGTACTATATTGAGTGTGGATATCACTCGCAAAAAGAACGTGAATGTTTCCCGGGTTGGCATACTTGGTGTCGGTATTGGTGCTTTGCTCCTCGCCCTTTATTATACTCAACTCGGTGGTATTTTGGATACTTTACAGCTGGCATATACTGTGTTTACAGCAGGTCTTACATTACCAGTTATCTTTGGTTTTTACAAGGAGAAAACACGTGCTACTTCTAGAGGTGCTTTTTGGAGTCTCATACTCGGCGGTTCTGTTTCACTTATTTGGCTAAATATTGCTCCCTATGGCGAGTATGCTGTGTTGGTTGGGTTGTTAGTTTCAATCGTTCCGCTACTTGTGTTTAGAGGGGTGAAAAAGTGAGAGTTGAAATACTTAAGATATTGAGCGATGCTGGTTTTGTATCTGGGGAATATATTGCAAAACATCTTGGAGTGTCAAGGACTGCAGTCTGGAAACAAATTAAATCTCTGCAAAATATGGGTTATGAGATTGAATCGATTAAAAATAAGGGATATAGATTGGTGTCTCGACCTGATATTCCTATTGCAGAAGAGGTAACCCTTGGGCTTGATACTAAGGTTATTGGCAAAGACATCTATTATTTTAAGTCACTTCCCTCAACGAATCTTTTTGCAAAAAAATTGGTAATAGATGGTGTCAAGGAAGGAGCAATAGTCGTCTCGGATATTCAATTAAATGGGCGTGGTCGAAAGAGCCGTACTTGGTTTTCGCCTGAGGGTGGGTTGTGTTTTTCGGTTGTGTTGTATCCACACATCCCTCCAGAACGTAGTATGTTGCTTACAATGGCAAGTTCTGTTGCAATTGTTCAAGGTATCAAAGAAACAACTGGCCTACATCCAGTGATTAAATGGCCAAATGATCTTCTGATAAACGGGAAGAAAGTCTGCGGTATCCTTACCGAACTTGATGCTGAAATGGACTGCATAAATTATACAATTATTGGTATTGGCATCAACGTCAACAATCAATTGAGTGAAGATTTACAGGAAAAAGCTACATCACTTATACAGGAAGCCGGCTCCAGAGTTTCACGGGTAAAACTTCTTCGATCCATCCTTAAATGTTTTGATGAAAATTATAGCAGATTGATATCGGGTGATTATGATTTTATCAGGGATTCATGGTTTTCCCATGCAAACATCATTGGTAGGAATATTCGAGTACATGGTGAAAAAACAATATTAAAGGGCGTGGTTTCCAGTGTTGACAAGAGCGGATGCCTCATTTTGGATACCAAGGATGGAAGCGTTAGGGTTGTTAGTGGCGATGTGGAATATTTGTAGAACTTTTAGAATATAGTTGATGTGAACTCAGTCGTAGCCTGGTCTTCCCTGGTTACTGAAACCGTTGTTTGGTTCGTATGGGTTGAATGCTGGATCTCCGTAGAGGACTCTGACGTAATATGTGGGCGGTTCTCTGTCGATTCTTTTTTCTCCCCTTAATGCTTCGCCCACACTAAGATCGTCTACTATCAAATGATTTTCGAAGGTGGTGAGGCCTGCTTCGCTACCAGTCATTCTGGTTGCCCCCACAAAGCAGTTGCATCCAGCATGCAGCATGGTGAGTCCTATGTTCATGTTTGGTGGTATTCCATCTATCCGTCCCATCAGGCATGATGATGTGAGAAAGATGCTTGGTTTGCTATAAACCCAGTTTTTCGCATGTGCTACATCAATTGCTTTGCTATAAATATCCAGGCCATAAAGTGAAGGTGTATACCAGAACCAATCTCCATGGCCCAAATATTCTATATAATTTGAGCCAGTATATGTTTCTAACATGGTGGTTATTTGTCTACCGTTTCTTAAATCACCATAGACCTGTGGTTTGAAACCATATTCTCTGATTTCAAGTGAGTAGGGTATTTGGTGGAAAATCCCTCCTGTTTCACCGAATCCTTCGCCAAAAATAAAACTAAACCTGTTATGCCAGTCTCCTTTTTTAGTGGGTTCACCACATATGTCTTGGTAGAGTAATGTTCTAGAGATCAGTAGTGAGACGTCTTGAACATCATAGGATACTGTTCTCCCAACTGAGAGATTCCAATCCAAGGAATAGGGATTATCAGAGGGTAGTCCTTTATCATAAATTCCTCCTTGAGATGGACCATAATAATACATTGGAATCATGTTTGTATCTGCAAGAATTGCTAACCATGCTGGTCCGTTGAGGTAGTTTTGAAGCATTTCCTGATCGTTGAGTAGAGATAATGTTTCTTCCAGTTGTTCTATTGTATAATTTACCTTAGTATTTGTAAAATTATGTAATTTTTCATTGTACCAAGGACCTGTTCCAGATCCATTAGCCATAGTATCATAACCATTGCTTGTAAGTCCAAAATTTGAGTCAGCTATGATGATTCCACCATGGGCACTAGCCAGATATGGAGCAGTCATAGAAAGCTTTGGTATAAGAGGCATATGTGGTTTTTCTAATCCAGATATTTTTATTGAGATCTCAAAATCTGCATCCACTACAGAAATCCCTCTCTGGGAAAAATAACCACCTTTTATACCATTGTATATATTAACTTTAAGTTTGTAAATTCCAGAAGCATTGCAGGCAAGTGTTTCTAGGTATGTTTCTTCAAAATCATATCCAAGACTTGAAGAATATGCAACAATGTTGTCTTGTTTGTCATAAAAATGTAAACTAATTATTGGGACAATGGAGTCAATTTGATCCATAAAAGAACTGCTAGATTCTGTAATGTTTCCATGGATTTGGATTCTATTAATTCCATGGGGAACGCTGATTGCATAGTTTTTTGTTCCTTCTCCTTTGACATCTATTGTTTTTCCCAGAAATGTCAGCTCGGTATTTATGATGTGATCTGTAAATCTTGTCTCGTTTGTATTAATGATGTATGGTGGGATGACATCCGATGGATTTGTCATTGTGATATAGTTTATCTCTCCAAATTTTTCGTTGATTGTGGTTAAAACTAAGTTTTGTATTTCATCTTTGTTTTCCAGTTTGATAATGTCAATATCTGGTATATCTATTGAAATATCTCCGATTAAATATACGTTGTGTACATTTAAATCATTACAAACTTCCTGTAATTCATCCTTGTTTTCATCATAGATTAAAACAGGGATATTGAGATAACTTGCTAATGGACTTGCTACAAGGCTGAGCTTATATGCATCGTCTGTACCATAGGGAATGATCATAACTGTTGAGGATTCCGCAAATGCATGTATTGCAGCTTCAACAGCAACTTCTGAGGGTGATCCTAGTAATTCTGTGGTGTGGTGTGTAGTGTTTAGATGTTTGCCCAAAACTAAGATTTTTTTATCTTCTGTATTCAGGTACTGATCAAGAAAAACCATCTGATGATTTGTTAGTCTTCCGTCATTCTGGACAAGCAGGGGTTTTAGTCCACTTGTGTTAGGTGTATCATACCAACAGGCCATACTCGTACCTATTATACCAAAAAATGGATCATTGTCTGGAATTATAATAGCGTCCTCGGTGGATTGCCGGAATGATACAAAATGAGTAATTGTTTCCATGCTTTGTATATTCTCTTTTTCTGGAATTAAATAATCAGCATGAATTGTACATGAGGGTATTAGTAAGATTACTAGGGAAAGCGCGATTATTTTACGCATCAAATATTTATAAAGACTTTCATATTAAAAGTATTTCCTATATTTTCCTGCATATGTGGAGTTTCCATGTAAGATTTCTTCATTTTACGAATGTTTTTAAAAGTTGTAGTATATCTTGCTTTTGCGAGTTAAGTTGCATGCACGGCGTTAAACGGCTATTGTGGTGGTTACTTTCTGGATCTGCTGGAGGCTTGAATCGAGGCAGGATTTTGGAAGAGTTGTTTACACAACCGAAGAATGCAAACGAGTTAGCCAATGTTCTTGATCTGGATTACAAAACTGTGAGATATCATCTTGGTGTTTTGGAGAAGAATAATCTTGCAACCTATGCCGGAACTGGGTACGGCAAAATGTACTTCCCCTCTGACCTGCTAGAGAAAAACTCAGGCTATTTTGATGAGATTTGGGGTAAAATTGGGAAAAAGAAGAAATAGAATGAACAACTGGAGGAATATATAGAATGAATACTGATAAACCTAAAATGGATCCAAAGGCGAAGGCTCTTGTAATTCTGTTTACATTATTGATAGTGGGTGCTGCTATAGGTATTGTTATTTCAATGGCAAGTCTTGGTTTTTTAAAAGTGAGATTCGGATCTATAGAGGGCGCGCGTGTGATCTGGCGGGTTTTTGCAGATTATTATATGCTTAGAACAGTCATCATATGTATGAATTTATTCCTTCTACTAGGGTTGCTCGGTTCCTACGTAGGTAGTTTTAGGAAAACTAAATCTAGTTTTCTGCTCGGTTTGGTTCTTTTTCTGGGTGTACTTTTTGTACAATCTCTGCTCAGTCTCCCTATTCTTGGTATTTTGTTGGCTAATTTCAGTTATCAATCTGGGCTTTTCAGCCTCCTTCCCAACATGTTCGAAACGATCGCTCTTATAATATTGTTTCACTTAAGCATGGAATAGATTTGGGTACCTCTTGGGTGCAATTTGGGTGTAATTCTGGTAAACAAATATAAGCTTTTGATTACAATTTTTGACCAAGGTGACATGAATGAAAAAAATATATGGAATATTGGTCGCAGCTGGTATATTGCTTGCAATGATACCAGTTTCTGCGATGGCATATTCGGACACGGAATTTGTCCCATATGCAACGGCGCAGGAGAACACATATGTTGAGCAGTTGGATGAACAGCAATTATATGCTACTGATGGACCACCAGATGATTCTTCACAAAAAAAGGTTGTTTTACGAGGAATTTGGGGTCATGCTGGAGACAACGAATCTGATGGATATTTTGGGGCAAGAATAACACGAAGAAATCGAGTCGGAGTCTTTAACGGACTGTACAATACAACTGGCAACGAGAGCAAGACGCGGATTGTAGGAATGATGAGACACGGTTACTTCAACGGTAAGATAATAACAGAAGATAGTGGTAAATGTCCCGTAACTGGTCTATATAAGATAAGCAGGGAGAATCAACTGTTTAAACTACGTTGGATGACCCCTCATGGAACTGGTTGGGCTGTAGCAAGAATAATACTTCCTGAATAAATAAAACTCTCCTCCGACCATCCTCTTTTTCTTTATTTTTTAGATCTGTTGAATTAACAAATTTTATAAAATCTGATTATTTGTCAATCATTTAAAATTATTCTATCCAGTTTATGATATCAGATCCTACTTTTCTAATAGATGCCCTTCCGGGTTTTTCTTTGGGATAACCAAAGACAATCGCTGCTGAAATATGATGTTTATCTGGTACACCGATTTTTCGCATTATCTCCTTTTTTAAACCAAGTACACTTGCAAATCCAATCCAACAGCTCCCAATGCCAAGCGAATGGGCCGCAAGCATCATGTTTTCTGCACAACATGCGCATGATTCATCAAAAAAGAGCTTATTCTCCGTTGTGATAAAAACAAGGGCAGGAGCATCAAAGAATATGATATCCTTTTCTGAAAATGCAAAGGCGTAGATATGTTTCAGTGTATCTTCGTCTTTCAATTCTTTTATCGAAAATTTTTTTATGAAACGCTTTTTGAGCACGTTCTTCAGTTCCTTTTTAACTTGTATGGATAAATCTTGGATGAAATCTTTATTCGTGATAACAATGAATTTCCACGGTTGTCTGTTTTGAGCAGACGGGGCAAATTTTCCAGCCTGGATTATTTCTTGTAGGAACTCCTTGTCTATCTCTTTTTCCTCGAAGTTTCTTACGCTTCTTCTTTCCTTTATTGACTGTATGGTGGAGTTGGTCATTTTTTCCTCTCCAAATTATAGTCTCAGAACGGTTATCCCTTTAAAAGCATAACCTGAGTTAGAATCAAATTAATATTTTTGTAGATATAAAATTATTAACTATCGTTAACTTTAAATATACATCTAGTAATAAATAAATTATAAATTATATTGAGGGACATTGAAATGAAGAAATATATAGTATCAATTGTAATAGTTTCGATATTACTATTACCGGCAGTAGGGGCTTCAAACTTGTTAACATCAAGTAAAATTGATCGAGAAATACCTTTAAATATTTTAGAAGATGACTTTACTCATAGCGTTTTTACTGAATATGTGACGACAACACAATGTCCGCATTGTCCTACAGCATCAAGTCAACTGTACTCTATTTATGACTCTGGGGATTATAATTTCCATTATGTATCGCTTGTTGCCGATGCTAATTATAAAATATATGATAGAGTAAAAGAATTAGGTGTATCTGGCGTTCCAGATGTTTACTTCGATGGAGGGTATCGAAATATTATTGGAAAACAAGATGACGAACAACCATATCGAAATGCTATCCAGCAGTGTGGTAATCGAGATGTGCCTGATATTGATGTTGATGTGAACGTTCAGTGGAAGGGTAATGTCATTTTGAAAATATCAGTCACGGTACAAAACAATGAGCCTGAAGATTACAATGGATATCTCCGAGTGTATATTGTTGAAATAGAATCTCGTTGGAATGATGCATCTGGTCATCCTTACCACTTCGGCGTACTTTACATTCCAATTGAAAAAAGCCTTGCTATGCCACGAGCACAGACACAGGTTAAACCACTTGGCGACTCATACACCTTTACAAGAACCTGGATTGGTGCGCTCTATGGATTTGGAGATATTACCCAGGATAACGTCATGGTGATCGCAACCGTTTTTGATCCAGATTCAGATCACGCCGTGGAAACTGCTGTAGATACGCCGACAAATAGTATGGATAATGGCATATTCCAATTTACATTCTTTGAGAATTTGAAGATATGGCAATGGATTAATGCCAGTGCAATTCGTTCCAATCTTTTGAGTCTCATCTAGGGACTCTATCTCACATTTTCAACTTTATTAAATTACTCTTTTCTTTTTGATTTCCGAGAATTATATTATGTGAAACGTGTAAATTTGATTTCGATAGTTTTAAATATATAATAGATTGTATTTTATAATAATATGAGATTTCCAAAACTTCCGAGAATTCCATTGAAAGTTATTATTATATTTTTGATAGCAGCAATTCTGCTGATATCTGCTTATGTTATATTTTTCAATGTTGAAGATAAGGATACTATTGCCCCTGAAATCAGAGACATTACTGGAAATACAACAGCCAATGCAGGTGAAGTAGTTAGCATATCAGTTAATTTTACTGACAATGTTGATGTTACCAATGCCACAATATATCACAAAACTGCAAGTGCCGATGATTGGAGTTCTATGTCAATTTTGAATGGCAGTGTGGATATTTTCATTTCACTCGATCCTGTTGAAGATTTGTATTACTATGTGACTATTGATGATGCGGCGGGTAATGGTCCTGTAGGTAATCCCTCCATTAATGGTAGTATATATTATGTTGTCACCGTAGTTGACAATAGCGACGATGATGATCAGAATTCAACACACTATGTTTTTGTAGAGGAAGGTACGGAAACCGACTGTAAAAGTTGCCCTGTAGTTGCAAATATTCTGCATGAACTATATAAATCTGGTAAGTATAATTTTTATTATGTAAGTTTGGTTAGTGATAAGAGTAGCGAGGCTCAAACTCGTTTGTCTAATTATGATATTTATGGCTTTCCAACAGTCTTTATTGATGGTGGTTACGAAGTTATTGTTGGTGGAAGTAGTAGTAAATCTAAATATGAACGGGCGATAATTAATGCTAGTTCTAGAGATGTCCCAGACATACAAGTGACAGTAAGTGCAAAATATGATAACAAAACTAAAAAATTGACGACTGAAGTAATTGTGGAAAATAATGAGAAAGAAGCATATAGCGGACGTCTCAAAGTGTATTTGACAGAGATAGTTTCACAGTGGAATGGATATGATGGCAAACCTTATCATTATGGCTTTGTCGACTATGCCATAAATAAAGTCATATCTGTGGATGCTAATGGAGAAAAAAATTTTTCAGATACTCGAAGTGTTTCAGATTATGATTATGAAAATATTATGGTAATTGCAGTTGTTTTCAACTCGGAGTCAATTTATACATATGAGTATCAAAACGATGAGAGAAATTCCTTTGATGCATATTATGCTGATGCAGTTGATGCCACAAACGTAGCTGAAGGGGGAAATCTTCCACCTGAGGTTGGTATTACATCTCCAGTGAAAGGAAGGATATACTTCCTTGGTTCTCCAATTTTTGAAAATTTAGGGATGTTTAGAAATACGTTTTTAATTGGTAAAACAACGATCAGTGTATATGCAAGTGACGACTCCGGAATTGAAAAAGTTGAAATCTATGTTGATGATGATCTCATGGTAACTGTTGAATCTGAGCCATATAGTTGGACTCTTTCAAGGATTTCAACATTTAAGGAATTGTTTCCCCATAAACATACTATTAAAGTAATGGCTTATGATGATACAGAAAAAACATCATCTGCGAGTATTGAGGTCTGGGCAAGGTTATAATTAAATTATTCATTTTGAGGTAAACAATCTTCCATGATGTTCATACTTGCAATAAACATTCTTGTCAATATCAACAAAAAACTTCTAAAAGTTTGATATTGTGTTTACCGTGTTTTCTTGTCAATGATTTTAAAAGGAGCTGTGGCTTTAACAGTTGCAGGAGGATCAAAAGAAATCTCAAATAAGGAGGTAAAACGATTAATTTTTTGCTAATTTATCCCCAATCCAGTTATTCTTATGTTGATACGCGCAAAAATAATGATACAGTTAGGGGGCTTGCTCCACCTCTTGGTTTGCTTTATATTGCAAAAATTCTTGAAAAAGAGGGAGATAACGTTACAATACTTGATTTTTCCTGTGAAGCTTTTGAAGAACAAAAACTGATAGATGCAGTAAAAATTGCAGATGTTGTGGGAATGACTGTTTTAAGTTTTTCTCTAGAAAATTCAATTGAAATAATTAATATCACTAAAAAAATTAAACCACAAATTAAGGTGATAATTGGAGGCCCTCATTGTACGTTGTTTCCCAAAAAAGCTTTGGAAGAAACGCAGGCAGATATTAGTGTTCAGGGGGATGGTGAATTAGTAATTACTGACATTAAAAGGGCAATTGCAGGTGAAATTGCTTTTTCAGAAATATCTGGGATACATTATCGAGAAAATAATGAGATTAGAAATGGAGTGCCATTAAAACTTGTCAAAGATCTTGATTCTGTCCCTTTTCCGGCAAGGCATATTGTTAAAAAATACAATTATGGGAGTCAATATAATCCCAAGATCAGAAAAGAGGAGTTTACTTCAATTATTACTAGTAGAGGATGCCCATTCAATTGTAAATTTTGTTCAAGGAATTCTGTTAGTATGAAGACACATCGAATGCGATCAGTAAAAAGCATCATGGGGGAGCTTAAAGAGCTTCAGAACAATGGATACAAATATGTTGCTTTTGTGGATGATAGCTTTCTATCCAACAAGAAACAAATTGAAGAGCTATTTGATGGAATTATCAAAGAAAAATTGGATTTGAAATTCATTATTACTGCAGCTCGTGTTGATTCGGCAGATGAAAAATTATTCAAAAAGATGAAAAAAGCAGGAGTAACCCATATACAATATGGTTTGGAATCAGGAAATCAAGATGTGTTGGATTTCTACAATAAAAATACAACCTTGGATAAAATAAAATATGCAGTGAATCTTAGTCATAAAATAGGTTTTTTTAACATGGGTTCATTTATTTTAGGGGCGCCATTTGAAACTAAAAAACATTTCGAAAGAACTATCAATTTTGCAAAAACCCTTCCGTT
>CAZXHI010000111.1:0-1701 GCA_964640555.1 uncultured Thermoplasmatales archaeon
ACAAGCATTAGCAAGGTTTATTGTGAGAAGTCCTTACGTAATATAATTAATGACATATGAAAACATTTTGTATAATACTATAATTTTTAAAACTTAAATTATTGTTTTGTACAAATTTTTGTCAGTAACTACTATATACTCCAGTACTTCGGAAGGTAGATACCTTTTTTCAAATTTATTACACTAGGTTCAATGAAGGTATGAACAACAATCAAGAATTTATCACTTTGAATAGATGAAGAAACTAGTTTTGACCATAATATTCCTTCAATATTTGGCAGTATGTCTACTTAACAATAGGAGGAAATTGTGTTTTCTGTTGACTCTTCTTCATTCATGGAAATATTTGCGTTATATGGGTGCATTTCTGTAGATGATCTTACGGAAAATATGTTTCAACCTATCTACTTTTATCGGAATCTTTCCAGGTTCTAGACCCTTTCTGCCTCGTTCTATAATATTGAGAAGAACCCAAAGGTTATACAAAGCGACGGCAAGGATGAAAAATGTATATCGAACGGAGTACTTTTTAGAACAAGTCTTCCCGAAGAACTTGTTCTTTACCCGATATTGTGTTTCAATTCCAAAACGACTTTCATAGAATTCATGAACAACAGATGATGTGACATTGCTCATATTGGTTGCATACGGTAGTAACTTTTCAGTATCTTCGTCTTTTACTACCATCAATGTATAAGTTGCACCCTTTGACATTGTATACATTATTGGACCGTTCTCATATACTGTTTGCATGTTCTCTTTAACCTTAGAGTTTTTCTTTGCAGGTATGACAAATTTCACTTCTGCCTTCTTAATTTTTTCTACAACCTCATTGGAATAGAACCCGCGATCCAGAAGTACTACACGAATTGAAACAAAATGTCGAACATATGCAATCAGTTCGTTCACAATATTCTCCGTAGCAGATAAAGGAGTTACAGGCAATACCTTCAAGGTAAATCGTTTCCCGTCTTCAACAACAGCAATTGTTGCAAATCGAATGAAACGTTTTGTCCCATTTTTTGCTTTACTTTTCACAATAAATGGCAATTCTTCACCATACCATTCAATGTCAGTGAAATCAATAGCAACAATGACTGAATGTGCAAATAATCGTTGTTTCCGAGCTCTGTTGATATGATCTTGGAACACATGATCAAAACCATGTTCAAGAACCCTGTATGGTTGATTTGACAATCGGTCCAATAAGGCATCACCTGATGGAACATCGTATCCGCAATCACAAAGCTCCTCAGATGCTTCCCGTAGAGAAATTTGATTAACACCAGCCCAAGCCCACACTAAGAATTCCTTACTATCAGAATATATACAATTATCTCCTTTAACAAGAGTGATATGTTTATCCAGCGTTTTTACAATTTCCTCTTTTAATCTATCCTCAAGAGTACTTCCCATCTAACATCCCAAATAACTAATGGGGCTGAAGATTAAAAATGCTATTGATGTTCACATTCCGAAGTACTGGGTATAAAAGAAACTTTAGATGCTGTTAGGAATGGGCAAGTGGAGTTACTGCTGGTAGAAAAAAACTATACGCCCCGTGGATGGATATGTGAAAATTGTCAGATAGTAAAAGAGGGAATCCAACGAATATGCCCATGTTGTGGTAAAAAAACATCGGAAGTGGACATCATAGAAGAGATATTGGAATTCGCCGAAAGAACCGATGCTGGTGTCGAG
>CAZXHI010000112.1:0-7231 GCA_964640555.1 uncultured Thermoplasmatales archaeon
AAATAACGTAGCTTACATGTTAATAAATGGAGGAGATATCCCCTCAAATGAAAACAAGACATTTATTTCAGATACGATGATTGATTTTGATGGACATCATCCTGAGGTACTGACAACCAAAATTACTGGTACCATAGGGATACATTTGGGCATTATTCAGAAAACAATCCCTCTGAATATAGTAATGGTAACTGCTGTAGAGGACATAATCAGAGACATTGCCACTCCAATTATACATACTCAGGTCGATTTTGGTGAGATAACACAGGAGCAAATAAACATAACAGGAATAGTAGAAGCATACAACCCAAACACGTTTGACATATATCTAGACAAAATATTAATAAATGTAGAAACTGAAACAGGAAAAAACGTAGGATCTCTTACTTTAGAAGATAGCATACTCTCAGCGAAAAGTACTGTAAAAATCAATAGCAGTAGTAGTATATTAATTGAATCGTTAAATGCTGAGATGCTTACCATAAATATAAGCGCAACAGCTAATGCAAAAATAGCAGACTTCAATAAATCCTTGCCATTCTATGCTGAAATTAAGATAAATGTTCCAGATATAGGGACATTGTTGTCCTCAGATTCACCCTTTGATATGATACTGAGAGGAGATTTTAAATTATCAATAGATGGATTAACAGCTGAAATGACACTAGAAATAAACAACCCAAATAAGATTGTGTTGGAGGCAAAAGACGTCATAGTTAGTCTTTACGAAGTCAATAATGATATAAAACAATTAATCGGTGAATGCAAGTTGAATGAAGGAATCATTGAAAAAGAAAACATGACCGCTCTAAAAGGTAAAACAGTGATACCATATTCTAGATTAATTACACCAAAAGATGGAAATATCATTCCAGAGGGGATACTGATGATGGTTAGGGGAAATGTCACCGTCCAAGGACTGAATCAATCCATATGGATAGGATTTGGCGGTTATCAAAATCTACATCTATTCAGATAAAAAATATTTGTAATTATTCTTCTAAAACTCGTGCTCCGCATTCATCAACATTACAAACAAATACCTCACCAAACGATGCAAGTGTTTGACAAAGTTTATCGGTTTCACCAATGGCAAATACGGAGTTTCCTAGCATGCACATACTTGCCACACCATATCTACTTGAAGCCTCAATAGCTTCTAGAACACGTTTTTCCGCTAAATTCGTCTTTTTTGTAAAAATCTGTGACAGTGAAAAAAGGTTTTCAATCGAAGGTTTCTCCAATAACTTCTTGGTACAATATATCCCATAATTTGTAATATCACTTGCTTTATCAGAATCTAACAAAATCTTTTTTGTATCCAGTTTTTTACCAACGACACACAACACTAGATCATGGTTTCCAGGGATGTGTTCTATTAGGCCCCAAGGCGGAAGACCTGGATGTTTACGTATTTCAATGCCACCAAAGCAACTTGCAAGTACGTCACCCAAACCAGTTCTAAGTTGAACTTCTGCGAAATGTGAAGCTTTCAACGCATCGGTACTAGAAACGCCAATAATTTTTGCAAGAGCGTAACTTGCACTAACTGCACTGGCTGCACTCATGCCAAAACCCTGACTAACAGGCAGATCTAGATTGGTTTTTACAACAACATGGACTTTGTTTTCTCCAAGTAAGCCCCTCAATGCAAGATGCGCAACCGGAGAATCAGATTGTTTACTGTTAACATAAATTTCAAAAATCTGACTTGTAGATTCTTCAACATTAACCTCAGATACGGCACCTAGAGAAACATTAATACCTGCACCGCGAGAACCAGTTCTAGCCATATCTTGTTTATTATATACTGGTTCGAAAAATCCAGAAATATGACCCGGTGCAAATGCAACAGCTCTCATTTAGTTCACCTTTATTTTACTACATCTAAAATACAATCAACTAGATATTCTTTCTTACCAGTCTTATGGATGGCGTCTCCTTTTTTATCTATTATCCACACCTCGTTTTCATCACCGTTAAGGCCTGAAATTGTATTTGCAATTACAAAATCAAGATTGTTTTTCTTAAGAAGACGGTAAGCTTTATCCTGTAATTCATTACTGTTTTCCTCAAGTTTGAAACCTATGAGTTTAGAGGCGGGGGCTTTTTCACTTAGCATAGCAATAATTTTAGGGGCAGGCAACATTTCTAAAATAAGCTTCTTTTCATTAGAAGAGATTTTACCGTCTATTTTTTTAGGAATGTAATCCGATAGCGCCGCACAGATAATTATAACGCCAAAATTCTTTATATCTCTGGTTTTCAACAACCCTACTATATCTCCAACGGATTCAAAGTTCACAGTTTGTATATAACTTGGAACAGGTTCCTTGCTGCACCCATACCAAAGTTCAACATCTGCACCTCTGTAAAAAACAGATTTTGCAAGGGAGATTGCCGTTTTTCCAGAACTGCGATTAGAAATTATTCTTACATCATCAATTGCTTCAGCAGAAGACCCGCCAATTATGAGAAATCTCTTGTCTACCATATTACGTTTACCCGTCTCCCGGATAACATATGCAACAATCTCATCAATATTCGCCATCTTGGCTTTACTTCCTTGAATGAATGGCTCAACAAATCCGATGCCCACCTCTTTGCATTTTAGAACATTCTTCTGAACTATTTTATGGTCATACATGGACAGATGCATGGCAGGAACAATCAACATTGGTATGCCTGAACCAATGGCTGTAGTTGCAAATGTTGTGACTGCTGTATCATCAATGCCATGCGCAATTTTTGAAATAGTATTGGCCGTGCAAGGCGAAATAATAAATAAATCCGCGGGTTCTTTTACCCTACCGCAAAAAGAGACGTGCTCTGTTTTTCCAGTCAATTCAATAATTGGTTTGTTTCCCGTAGCAAATTCCAAAGAATCAGGATGAATAATTTTTGTTGCAGAATGTGTCATCACTGGAAAAACCTCAGCGCCGTGTCTGATAAACTCTCGAGATAATTTAACAGATTCAACAGCGGCAATGCTGCCAGTAATTCCAAGAACTATTCTTTTTTTAGCAAGTCGTTTACTTTTAACTCCCCGTATTTCATCCGCAGGATGCATTATTATCACTAAAATGATTTTTATCTAACTACTAAAACTGACACCCCTGCATGTCTTACTACTTTGTCGGTGACACTCCCAAGTAAAAATCTTCCCTCTTTTCCATAGCCTTTGTATCCAAGGACAATGATATCTGCCTCGTGTTTCTTTGCTGACATAAGGATTTCATCTGCCGGGTCGCCAGATTCCACAGCAATATTTACTTTTTTAACGTTATTTTCAATTTCCTTTACAACCTTAGACAGAGTCTCCATGGCCCGCTCCTTAAAACTACCCGATTTTACTACAGAACTTAAATCAATTGTAGGCAACAACATTTTTGTAAAGGACGATTCGGCTAGCTCTGCTGGTATTACAGTGAGAAGAGTCAATTCGTCATCCTTATCTGAACTTTTTAAAGCCATTTCCACTGCCCTCTTAGAAGCAACAGATCCATCATATGCAATAATCATCTTTTTCATGGTAATCAGCAAAGCACTAATACAAAACAGTTATAAAAAGTTTCGAATGAAATTATCTACATAAATACAAGATGAAATCTGAAAGAGGGAGACCTTTTTTCCACCTCATTACAAAATTACCACTCTTACTGCAGTCAAACTTAGGAACTCTTTTATGTAAAACACTTGGTCTTCCCTCCAAATTATTGATATCAAGGGTGAAAATTCTCCACGAATCGCCTCGATGATTTTTAAGTCTAAATGCATATATCGGTAGTGTCTTTGTCTTCTCACACACATCACGCATTAGTTCTGCCTGTTTTTGTAATTTTCCACTTATACTGCTGAAATGAATTGTGTCTTCAATGCTGGTTTTAACCTCAACCAAAAATGAGATGTCTCCCCTCACTGCCACCAAATCAACACCAAAAGATCCAGCTGCGCGGATCACCGCAAAAGGCTTATCATTTATCCTTAAATAGTTATCTTTCTCTATTGCCGTACATGTCTTTGTTATCTTTGAAAGGATTTTATTCTCTCCTTCTAATATTCCTTTAAGTTCTCGTTCGTACTGACTACCACTCATATTAGAGAGATAACAACACATCGAAAGGTTTTAATGTTTGGGACAAATTGCCTTCATATATATTTCATTAAAGGGAGTCGGCAAAATGAACAAGGGCAACGTTCTTGTCAAAGAAGCAATGAAGATGAATCCAATAACGGTTAAAACAAAAACTTCGGTTAAAGAAGCTGCAGAATTAATGAAAAAAAAAAGCATTGGAAACTGCATAGTTGTAGATGATACACCCATAGGAATCATTACTGAAAGCGATATACTGAAAAAGGTTGTTGCAGAGGATCTAAAAGCAAGCGAAGTAACGGTTGAAGAAATCATGAGCACACCAATCATAGTAATCGATCCTTATGTCTCACTCGAAGAGGCTGTAAAAACAATGGGAAAATGTAATATCAGAAGATTACCGGTAGTAGAAAATGGTGAGTTAATAGGCATAATAACACAAAAGGACATATCAAGAATGTCTCCAATATTACATGAAATATCACGAGAGTGGTATGACATAAGTGTGAGAGACGAAGCTCATCTGAGAAAACAGATTTTTTCGGGCAAATGCGAAGACTGTGGTACGCTTTCCACCAATTTAAAAAACGTTGATGGGCGTTTGCTGTGCGAGGATTGCATAGACGAATTAAAATATCAGTAGACTGTAATATTTGTCATGACGGAGGGATGAAAGAAAATGAAAGTGAAGGATGTAATGACAGAGGATGTTATTTTTGTAGATAAAGATGTGGAACTAAAATATGTTCTAAAACTAATGAAAAAACATGAGATAACAAAGATACCTGTTGTTGAAGAGAAAAAATTAGTTGGGATTATTACCGACAATATGATTGCACTTAAACTTGGATCAATAAGGAGCCGAGGTGTGCCTGCCTCAAGACTACATGCATCATCTGTTACTGATAAGCAAATCAATGCCGTATCTCCAGATACAGATGTCGAAGCAATTCTTAAAAAAGTCGGTGAACCAGGCCCTACTATGCTACCAGTCGTAGAAAATGAAAAACTAGTGGGAGTAGTCACAAAAGCAGACTTGCTACCTCTCGTTGACTGCAGCAAAAAACTTAAGGAAATAATGCAAGAAAAACTACACACAATATCTCCCGATGAGAGAGTTATTCATGCTCGGAGAATGATGATAGATGAAAACGTTGCACGTCTACCAGTTATCGATCAGGGAAAACTTGTTGGAATAATATCCGACACAGAAATAACTTTTGCATTAGCAAGCGTAAAAAGATCTATTTCACTAGGGAGGCAGAAACATGCACTTGACGAACTCCTAGTGGGAGACGTTATGAAAACACCTGCTATCTGGACTGAACCTGGCATGACTGTCTCAGAGGCTGCAAAAGTTATGATCAAAAATAATGTAGGAGCTTTGCCGTTAATAGAAAACAACAAAATTATAGGCATCATTACAAGAACAGATCTAATCAAGACTATACCTTATTGAAAGATTTTAAGTAATCCGAATTTAATTCCAATATCGTTATGAGCTATCACATACCGTCTGATAATCAGGTTGAAATTGCTCTTAAAAAGATTTTAAAAGAAAATCGTACGATACAGTCACAGAAAAAACTGAAACAGTTGATAGTAAAAGAACTCAACACGAAAAAGAAAACATTTGGTGTTAGTGAAAGCAGACTTCGTAAAATAGCAATAAACAGTAACTTTGTAAAACTTGAGATTCATTCTCGCGAGGGAGATCCAAGGAGATTGCTGGCAAAATGTCCCGTATGTGAAAGTATTTTAAAACGAGTGAGAAACCTAACAATATGGGGTGGAGAAGTCACCATAGAACTCAGTTGCCCCAACTGCGGTTATTGGACTGGAAAGAAAAAAAGGATTCCAACTAGGTATGTTTTTCACCTTAAGAAAAAGTAATCTAGGTTTTTTCATTTTAGGGGAAATGTAGGGTTTAACCATGTTAAACTATGGCTTTTTAAATCAGAGCACCTCAGATAACTCCTGGAAGTTTTCGATAGAATATAGGTGATAACTTATTAGGGGCAGTGGAACTAATTCAGAAACGCTGGTAACATCTGTTGTAATAATGATAGAATCTAAGTTAATTTTTTAACTAAGGCCTAAGGAGATATCATATGGGTAACGTGCATGTCATGATTATTGATCTTCTATTCTTTCACGTTACTATTAACAAATCGACTTTTATAATTTATATTGGGTATTTTATAGAGTATCTTTTGATTCTTTCTAGATTTCATCAATTTATAGAGTTTCTTAGTTGCATCTTCCAATGTTTGTCACCTCCAATTACATTGAACACCTGCAGTAATAACATACAATTAGTCAAAAGAAACTAAAGTTGTTTGATTTTATTATATTTTAACACCAATATAATATGTAATGCAAATGTCCTATATTACAAAGTGCCATGTTGACTATTTATAATTAACCCATAAATCGTGCTAATTATTAGCAAGTTTTATATAATATTACGTGCTATATCTTATATGGGAGGTAAATAAATGACATTTAGATATAAAAATTGGAGATTATACAAAAGTGAAATTATATTAGAGAATGGTTCAAAGAGAACGGTTCGCTTTTTTAGCAAATATAGACCATTTAAAGGAGAACCATGTAATTTACCAAAAGGGACTATTGTTGAGATTAATAAGAGAACTGGATTACCACTTCTTCGAAAAGATAAATTCGTGAGAACAATGGCAGCTGTGTAATCACAATCCCAAATCGTCTTTTCAAGAGATGGTTATTCAATACCTGCACTTCTTTGTAGAATGCAACTTAGAATTTGACATCCTTTCATGTAGTTCTTTTATTCTTTTTTCTACATGTCTTGCATAGGCATCTTGCATTTTTCTCCCTCAAATCTACAATTTCAAACCGTCTTTTCAAGAGATGTCTTTGAATTTTTCTGAAGCAGGCACTCCTCCAATTCCCCAATTTGATTTTGGAATTTCATGTACGATTACTTCTACAGCATGCTCAGGAACGCCTAAATCTACAAAGACTTTTGTTATTTCTTGAATCACAGTTTTTATTTTTTCCTTACCAAAACCTTCCCATACATCTACATGAACTATTGGCATTTTTTTTTCTCCAAAATCTACAATTCCAAAACTCTCATTCTATCTTAAACGTTAC
>CAZXHI010000113.1:0-8086 GCA_964640555.1 uncultured Thermoplasmatales archaeon
TTATATCTACAACGAGGGACGCAATAAGTCCCTACTCATTGTATTGCGGTATTTCTGATCTTCCCAAAGTTTTCGGTAATGATAAAAAGTCTTTTCTCAAATGGGAAAATGAGAGATTAGAAATATTTCTAGAAACTTTCAAAGCATTTTCGCGAATGGTTTAATTTCACCTTTTGCCATTGCTCCAGGACCGACAAAAACTTTATTACCAATAATGGTACCAACATCTAGCACTGAATTTATCCCTGTCTGAACATCATCACCCATAATTACTCCAAGTTTCCTCCTATTCGTATCAAGTTTTTTACCGTTCAAAATAGTGTTGATATTCTTCTTATCAAGCCGCAGATTAGCTATTTTAGTACCCGCCCCTAAATTACAATTTTGCCCCATAATCGAATCGCCAACATAATTCTGATGGGGGACATTACTACTATCCATAATTATTGAGTTTTTAATTTCACATGCATTACCCACATGACAACTGTCACCAATAGATGTATATGGTCTTATGTAGCAGTTTGGTCCGATTTTACAATCACTGCCTATTATAACTGGCCCCTCAATATAACTACCAGGTAAAATCTTGGTATTTTTACCAACAATAACAGTCTCAGTTAAGGTAGCATTTTCACTTATGTCTCCCTCTATTTTCCCTTCCGATTTTTTTAATACTTCCTTATTTGCATCAAGCAGATGCCAAGGATAAACAACATCTCTCCATTCTTTTAGAAAAATGCCCTCCATGCTTTCCCCTTTAATAAGCAGATTTATAGAATCAGTAATTTCATATTCGCCTCGTGGAGATTTCCCAGTTTTATGAATATAACCAAAGATGTTTCTATCAAAATGGTAGATGCCCGCATTGATAACATTGGAAATAGGATTCTCCATCTTTTCATAGATTTGAACAATGCGTTTTCCCTCTAATTTAACAATTCCATACTCTTTTGCATTCTCGACTTTAACAAGTCCCATACTCATTTTGTTTTTAGCAATATTTTGAAAATCTTCTTTACCAAAAATGGTATCCCCACACAATACGATAATATCATCAACAAAATTCTCAACCGTTCCAATAGCATGAGCCGTTCCAAGAGCCTTTCCTTGATTCACATATTCAATAGAAGCATTCCACTTTGTACCATCACCAAAGTAGTTCCGCACCATTTCTGATTTATATCCGACAATAAAAACAAATTCAGTAAGACCAGCGTCTATAGCATTCAATAAATTCCATTCCAAAATAGGTTTGTTGGCAATTGGAAGCATAACTTTAGGCCGAGTAAAAGTTAGAGGGTGCATTCGTTTCCCTTCACCCGCTGCAAGAATCACACATTTCATTTTAGTAACACATCTCCTATTCAACAGTAACTGATTTTGCGAGATTTCTTGGTTTATCAATCGAGCAACCTCTTAGTTTCGCAACATGATACGCAAGAAGTTGAAGGATTACTGTAATGGAAACACAAGAAAGTAAACCTGCATTTGTTGGAAAACGCAACACAAAGTCAGCATGCTTTTCAATTTCAGTATCTTTCTCATCTGCAATGGCAATAACCTGTGGCCCTCTTGCTTTTACTTCTCCAATGTTAGAAATGATTTTATCATATGTGGCATCCCTCGTAACTATTGCAACAACTGGGGTGTCTTTGGTAAGTAGAGCAAAGGGACCATGTTTGATCTCCCCAGCTGCAAAACCTTCAGCATGAATGTACGAAATCTCCTTTAGCTTTAACGCACCTTCTAAGGACAGAGGATAGTTTACACCCCGACCTATGAAAAAAACAGATGTTGCATCCTTTAGATGTTTGGCCATATCAGCAATTTTATCACTTTGTGCTAATACCTGCCTAATTTGTCTTGGAATATCCTTAAGATTGCGTATGTAGCTATATATCTCATCAGACCCGAGTTCCTTTCGTATTGTAGCAATTTTTAAAGCAATTAACAAAAGACTTAACATTTGAGAAGTGAATGTCTTCGTTGCAGCAACACCAATTTCAGGGCCACATTGAGTCAATACAAATCCATCCGCAATTCTGGCTGCAGTACTTCCGATGACGTTTGTAACAACAATCGTTCTACTACCTGCATTCTTTGCTTTTTTCAAAGCACCGAGCGTATCAGCAGTTTCGCCGGATTGTGTCATAAAAACAACAAGTGATGATCCATCTTTAGTTCCAAAGTATCGATATTCGGAGGATATCTCTACAAACACGGGAATATTTGTTATTTTTTCTATGAGATATTTTCCAACCATTCCAGAGTACAATGATGTTCCGCATGCAACAATATGAATGGAATCTATGGCATCGTTGAGTAATATTTCTACCTTATCTGGGAACTCTATTGATCTATCTATTTCCGATACTCGCCCACGTAAGACCCGTTGAACAGAATCGGATTGCTCATAAATTTCCTTTAACATGAAGTGAGGGAAACCAGATTTTTTAGCATCGTTAAAATCCCATTCTATTATATTTTCCTCTTTTTGTATTTCGGTATCACTCTTATCAAAGATATGGATTGAATCTTTTGTGACAATACAAAATTCCCCATCGTCTAAATAAAGAACCCTGTTTGTAAACTTCAAAAGAGCCGTTACATCTGATGCAAGAAAGTTTTCATTGTCTCCAACTCCGATAATAAGTGGGCTTTCATTCCTCGCACCAACAAGTTTTTCTGGTTCATCTTCACAAATAGCAACAAAAGCAAATGATCCTTTGATTTTTTTAATAGAGGAAAAAACTGCTTTCTCTAAATTACCTTTGTATTCATCTTCGATTAAATGAGCAATAATTTCTGAGTCCGTTTGTGAGATAAATGTATGTCCTTTTGCCTCTAATTCTTCTCGAAGGACTCTGAAATTTTCAATAATACCATTATGGACTATGGCAATCTTACTATCACAGCTGAGATGAGGATGAGCATTTTCTTTACTTACCTTTCCATGAGTGGCCCATCTGGTATGACCTATTCCAAGATTTCCTTTAATTTTTGGTATGGAATGTTGTAACATTGATATCTCCCCAATATCTTTGAATACCTGCAATTTCTCATCAATTATCCCAATACCTGCCGAATCATATCCCCTATACTCTAGTCGTTTCAAACTCTCGATAAGTACCTCATTTGCTGCTCTATAGCCCGCGTAACCGATTATTCCACACAATTTACATCACTTTACTATTGCTTGATACGTCCTTTATTATTCTGTTCATGGAACCAATAGTGCATCTAGTTCCAATAATATGCCCCGGGTCGATAACAACATGACTTCCAATGATACAGTCAGCTCCAATGATTGCTCCAATATCTTCCAATTTTTTAAACTCGCCTTCTACTTCCATGGTTGACTTTCCTATCATGCTAGAAAAATTATGCCCCATTGAACTTCCTCTACCAACAACGGAGTGAGAAATAAACGAATTAGATCCTATATGTACATCATCCATAATGATGCTGTTTCTAATTTCACTAAAAGGATGAATAACAGAATTATTGCCTATGGCAGTTGATGGAAAGATGCAGGCATTAGGGCCAATTTCACAGCCATCCCCAATAATAACAGGTCCAACAATATAACATCCAGCGTAAATAGTAGTATTGTTTCCGATGGAAACTCTATCTTTTAAGGTAACTCCCTTTTCTATGTTTCCCCCAAGAGATGATGGGGCACTATGAGCCATAGTCTCGTTAATGCTAAGAAAGTCCCATGGATATGCAATATCCATCCACAGATCTGCAAGTATAGTACTTATTTTTTTACCTTGCTCAACAGTCGATTGAATAACCGAAGAAAGAGAATAATCGCCTTGTGATGTTGCATTCTCAATAGTATCGAATATAGAAGTTGAAAGTTTGTATATTCCAGTTGACACGAACCTTTTCAAGTTTTCATTGGGCGGTTTTTCAACAAGTTCTTTTAGGATGTTTTTCTCTGCAGTTACTACTCCATATTTTGAGGGGTATAAAGTTTCTTTCACCAACATAGAATATTCTGATTCATCGTGTATTAATTTAGAGATACTCTTCTGATCAATTATGTTATCTCCAGATAAAACAATGAATGGTTCATTAATGTGTTTTTTAGCCTGCAACAATGCATGAGCTGTCCCCAATTGTTTATCCTGTACAACATAGATAATATCAATCCCATCATATTCTCTAAAATACTCCATTATAACTTCTTTTTTGTACCCAACAACGACTATGATCTCAGATATCCCACTGTTTCTAACAGCATCAAAAACATACTCCAACATAGGTTTATTGGCAACAGGTAACATCACCTTGGGCATAGTTTCAGTAAGTGGTCGTAATCTTTTCCCTTCACCTGCAGCAAGAATTACAGCCTTCATTAAGATCTCCTCCAATCGTAAGCTTGATTCGTCTATTTTATACTTTCTTACGCCCTTCTCCACTTATGGCAAGAAGTAGGAGGAAGATGGATAAAAAATAATCCTATGGAAAAACTAATGAATTAGATAGTTCCATTTCACTTTTAAAAATCAGTTAACAAATAATATAGAATACCTGCATTTCTCTGCCATCTTTTTCTTAACGTTTTTAACCGGCAGACCAAAAATATTTTTTTTCTTCTGTTCTCTACCAACTATTACTAGATTTGCCCCAATGTCTTCAGCAGCCTTAACGGTTTCTTTTTCCAAACTACCTTTTACTAATCGAACATTTACTCCTTTTTCTCCCATTTTTTCAACGAAGTTCTCCCCAATAAAAATCAAGTCCTTTTCTGATTTTCTATCGGATCTTTGACCTGTTTCATCGACTTCCACACTATCCCCCATATCAATTACATAAAGCATATGTAGATCCCAACCCAAATCCTTAGAGAGTTTAACACTGAATTCAGGGACCTTCTGATTGGGCGCAAGATTGGAACAAACTGCAAGTATGGATTTACCTTCACCTTCAGATTCTATCCAAATTGGGGCATTCACTTCATCTAAAAGACGGTAGTTGAGAATGCATCCTTTTTCAAAACCCATCAATACCAAATCATAGTTATTCTCATCGAGTTCGCGTTTTACAACATTGCTAAATTCCCCTTCCACAATTTTTTCTTTGAAGGGAATTTCTTTATTTTTCAAAAAGAATTTTGCATCATTTAAAATAATATTGTCTACCCTAAGTCTACTTTTCTTAATTATATCGTTACTTGTCTCCAACCTATTATAATGTGTTCTAAAAGAATCTGAAATTTTATCTGTTTGATGTAAGGTTTTCTCTTCTATTATGTAGACCAGATTTATCGTACTCTTAAATCTCTCGGCTAGAAAAACACTTCGTTCCAATATTTTTTTTGAGTAAAACTCCGATGACACTGGAATTAATATATTCTCAAACATAATCCATCAATCTCTACTAACAACCCCTTTCGAATTTTTCATAACACATCCTAACATATATATCTTTCATAGACCCAGTATCCCTTTCCAATAAACAACGGCCACAGTAAAAATTACTAATATACAAATAATATTAGAAACACTACCCGCTTTGAATAAATCTCGTGTTGAAAAATAACCAGAAGAATAAGTTATAGCATTTCCCGGCGTGGCAATAACAAGCATAAACGCAAGTCCGCCACTGAGGGCTATAGTCATCGATGCAAATAGAGGAGATATTCCAGGTATTTCAGTCGATATGGCAATGCCAATAGGAAGAAGTATTGCAACTGCCCCAATATTGGACATTGCATTTGTTAGCAGAATCGTAAAAACAATTAATCCAAGTATGACCAGATGAGGACTAACACCTATAGTATTGAAAAGCAGGTGAGCTATCCATTCCCCTGCGCCTGTGCTCTGCATGCCCATACCAAGTGTTATGGCTCCACCATATAGCAATATAATTCCCCATGGAACACGCTTCTCAACATCTTTCCATGAGATACATCCTGTTAAAAACAACAGGATTCCCCCAAGTATGGCTATAACGGCAAGTCCAAGATATGGAAATGATGAAAAGAAAATCCACAGTAGAACAGTAAATACTAAGATAACCAAAACCAATACTTCGCTTCTCCCCATCTTTCCTGCAATAGCTAACTGATTATCTATCTCTTTTTTCGCCATGGTAACATCCTTGATTTCAATAGGGAAAGAAAACTGTAACACAAGCCACACCAAAGGTAAAGCAATAAATACAACAGGCATCGAATATTTCATCCAATCAAAAAAAGTCACAGTAATACCAATATCAGAAAGCACTCCAATAGTGAGAGGATTTCTCGCCCCACCAATGAGTGTACCTAAGCTGCCAATAGAGCACCCATATGCTACACACAACATACTGATCTTACCAAAATTGCTCTGTCTAGGTACAAGTTTCATTGCAATCAAAATAGATACGATAATAGGTAAAAATAGTGCAGCTACACCATGTTCTGGCATTACAAAAGATAAAAGTGCACAAGAGAACATAATGCCAAGAGTGAAAATCCGAGGGTTTTTTTCAAAATGACTGAGAAACTTAAATGCCATTCTTCTATGCAAACCATGTTTTTCTATTGCCCCTGAAATTATGAACGCGCCAATAAGGAAAAATACTGCCTGATTACCAAATGATGAGAAAACATCAACAGCAGGTATTACACCCAGCATTGGTTGAGCTATCATTATCATAAGACCCGTAACGGCTAAGGGTATTGGTTCGGTTATCCACAGTATCGCAGCCATGAATAAAATTCCGATCATCACCTGACCATTATGGGTTAAACCATCTGGAGACGGAAGTAGATAAAATATTGCAACAATTGAAAATGCTAATGCAATGAAAAAAACATCTCTATGAGATAGAAGGGTATCCATTCCTTTTGAAAAATTGTCGTCTTCACTCATTAATAAAAACTCCCTTTTGAGAGCTACCTAACTATCTTTTATCCTCTGCCGATATAATTTATCATCCACAACTTTTATCATTTTATAGATGACATCCTCTGGCAATCCAAGAAACTCCTGTATCTTTTTTATATCTTCCCTGGGATTGGACAATATTTTATTATAGTTAACTAACAGAACCTTCATGTCATCCCTGCTTGTAATTTGTTTTTTTATCATGAGATTAAGTTTGATGAAAGCTTCCCTGGTTTCTCCACGATTCTTATCCTTTATTCCAGCCATTTTCTCCATTGAGTCAAGTATCTCCTCAATGTTTCTCTCCGAATAGATAATCCTATAATTGCCCTTTGGCAGATATTTAAGACCGTAAGCCGTTATCTTTACGGATTTTCCCTTATGATCTTCCAATGGAAATGTCCCATCCATGAGTTTATTTATTATTTTTCCTCCAGCTAGTTCATAGTAGCCCTTCGGATTGCCCTTATCAGATAGCCGGGAATCGTCAAAGGAAACTGGAACTCCACCAGCATGCAATATCTGCATAAGCATGGATGTTCCAGAACGTTCTAGCCCAGATACAATATAGTTAATATTTTTATTCAAACTCATATTTCCTACATGTCTATATAAATCCCAATTCTTCCAATTTTTTCAGTACCTTTTCTGCGCTTTCTTCTACAGTTTCTTTATCGGTATCAGTTATTAATTCAGGGTTTTCTGGCTCCTCATATGGAGCATTAATACCAGTAAACTCTTTTATTTCACCAGCCCTTGCCTTTTTATACATACCTTTTGGATCCCTTTTTTCGCAGGTTTCAAGAGATGCCTTTACATGTATCTCAAGAAATCTGCCCTCTCCGGCCAACTCTCTGCAGAAATTTCTATCTTTTGCATATGGAGAAATAAACGCAGTTATGGTAATCAAACCTGCATCTGCAAAAAGGTTTGCCACTTCAGATATTCTCCGAATATTTTCTTTTCTATCTTCTGGAGAAAATCCAAGATCTTTGTTTAATCCGTGACGGATATTGTCTCCATCAAGTATGTAGGCAAGTTTCTCCCTTTCATGCAACTTGTGTGCAACCTCGTTTGCAACTGTTGATTTTCCACTTCCGGAAAGCCCAGTGAACCATAAAACAACTCCTTTTTGTTTTAGTAGTTGTTCACGTTTTTCCCGCTCTATTACATGATCATGCCATACGACGTTTGTTGCTTTTTGC
>CAZXHI010000114.1:0-4996 GCA_964640555.1 uncultured Thermoplasmatales archaeon
GATTTCCAATATGCTTTTTATCAATTTTGAATGTTATTATATTCCTATCAAAATCAAAGGTGACCTCAGCATCCTGCCAGTTATTATTAAACCGTTTATCTAAACCAACAAAACATGAATAATTTTGTCCATTATTATAAAGATGACTACCTACTGCATATGCTACTCCATTAAACGTCCAATGTATTGTGTAAATAGTTCTTTGAGAATTTATCTTTAAATCCTTAAGTTTTAGAGCAGTATACAGATATTCAGATTCCAATTCATTTTCATAAAACCATGCAGAATCAATATCAATGAAATCAAATGAATCCATTCGTAATAATATACGTGCAATTCGTGTTCTCATTCTCTTAGGATATTCAATTAAAGCACCAAATTGATCATTATAGTTATCTTTTATTTCAGGATCATTTTCATCACCCGCAAAAACTGTTCCCGTAATCGGTAATATAGTTGAAATCAACAGCATCACAACAAAAATTCCAATTATTTTCTTTTTCATGCTTTTCCCCCGCTGAAATATTTCTATAACTCCATTACTCCATTGTTACAAATCAATGATAGTTAATAACATGTTGCATCAAAAAATTGTGCAAAATAGGAATAAATAAGGAATTGCAAGTTAGTATGCACAATATCTGAGATTAAGACGTTAAATATACAACTTAAAAAATCTCCCTTTTTTTCATTTCACTATATTCTTCTTTTCAATCGTATACTAACTTATTTAAATCGGATTTCTAAGGATTTTTAAGAACTATTAAGTATCAACTTTGAGTTTCAGAGGAACGGTGATGGATAATAGTTCACTTTGATTTTCTTTTATGGCCCATGCTTATCTCAATGGTTTTACCTCTTGCTTATGCGGTGAAATACAAACGAGATTCATTAATAGAAATTGGTGTAATCACTTTCACTATGATTTTTATTGTAGTGGCATATTGGCCATTGATCTTAGGATTAAATTCAACATCAAATATTGTTACTAAATTCTTATTATTTGTATTTGTACCATTAGTATTTCTTTTTATAACATGGAAAATACGAAATAAACAAAAAAAGAAAAAACAAGAATATTCTTTTAAACAATTTGGAATCACAGAGGAAGGATTTGAAAAAAGTCTGAAACTTGGATTCCTCTTTCTTCCAATAATGTTAATGGTAACTTTTATTGCAAAATATATGATTGGTGGCACTCTTGATGGTAATTTTTCACTTGGTGTTGTTAGTTTTGTCGAATCATTTACAGAAGAATTTTTCTTTAGGGGAATTTTATTCCTATTTTTAATGAGTAGGACAAATCTAAAAATCGCATATGTCACTTCATTGGCAAGTTTTGTTTTGATGCATCCCCAAAACTTTACTAATCCATTCATAATCAGTACAATAGTACAAGGATTTTTGACAATTGAAATTTGCAGAAGATCAAAAAATTTAGTTGGTGCTTGGGTATTACATGGTACAAATCGATTTTTCAGTATTGTAATAATACCATTCTTATTCTAGTTATTTCCTCAAATTATCGCTTTGCATTTTATTACCTAAAATGACCTAATAAAAGTGCAAAAACATGAATAAAAGTGCAGAGTAGTTAGATTTAAATAATTTGAAAAAAAAGATCAGATTTTGAACTTGGATGTGGGCTCAAGTTTGCAAAAACTTAAATCTCAAAAAGTTTATATCAACTTACATAAGAGGATGAGGATATGTATGTAGAGGATATTATGACTCGGAAAGTAATTACTATGAATTGCCATGAAACTGTGTTAAAGGCATACAAAAAATACCGAGATTTCAAGGTTGGCTGTTTGGTTATAAAAGATAATGAACGTTGTGTGGGTATTGTAACAGAACGAGATCTCATTGAGAGAACTATAAATATAATCCCTGAAGAGAAAGAGAAGACTATGCTTATAGACCCTAAAAAAACAGAAATAAAGGAGATTATGTCTGATGGTATTAGATCAATTCATCCTTTTGAAAAAATCCAGACGGCTGTTGAAATTATGGAAAAATATAGAATTAAAAAACTCCCTGTAATCTCTGACAACGGCAAGTTGGTAGGAATAATTACCATTACAGATATAGCACTTGCGGTACCAGAACTTACAGGACGAGTAGAACGATTCATCCAGTCATGGGTATGTCCTAATTGGGAAGAGTAAAAAACATCGTCGTACCTTTTCCTTCTCCTGAACTTTCAGCCCATATTTTTCCACCATGTCTTTCTACAATACGTTTGCAGATAGCAAGACCAAGTCCACTGCTATCAAAGTCATGACGTGCCCAATCAGCCTTGTAGAACTCATCAAATATACGGCTGAGTTGCGCCTTAGCTATACCAATGCCGGTGTCTTTTACAGATACAGTAACAAAATCCTTATCCTGTTTTGCATCAATTGTAATAGTACCCATATCCTTGCTGTACTTGATTGCATTGATAATAAGATTGTCAAATAACTCCTCAATTCTAAGTTTATCTACTTTTACAATAATATTTCCATCGATGTTGTTATTTATTTTCATGTTGTTTTCTTCAAATGTTAGCTTATTTTTTTCAACAATATTATTAACCTCATCTATGAGATTTGTTTCATTTATAGTCAACTCTGTATTGGGAGAGTTAAGTCTCCCAAGTTCAATGGTTTTAACCACTAGATTTCTCATATAATTAGCATTTCTATACATTACCTCAAGAATTTCCTTTGATTCGGGATCTTTTTCCTTTTCTTCTAATAGCGGGATTAAGTTTACAAGTGGGTTTAATGGATTCTTTAAATCATGACCAAGCTGCCCTATGAACTCATCTTTTTGCAGTAGGAGTTTTTCCACTTCGTCAGTTCTCTCTTTGACTTTCCGCTCAAGTTCACTATTCATATTTTTAAGTAGTTTATGTGCTTCTTTCAATTCTTTCTCTGCTTGTTTCCGTTCAGTGATATCTCTAAACACAATCATATCGGCGGGTTTTCCCTTGTAGATTATCCGCTGTGCATTTATTTCAAAAGGTATTTTTCTCCCATCCTTTGTTAGTGCTTCAACTTCATATGGGTCAATATGAATTCCGCCCATTCGTTTCATCAAATTCTTAATACATATTGCTTTACTTTTTTTCGTTAAAAGTTTTGTAACAAGAAAGTTCTTCCCAATGATGTATTCTCTATCCCATCCTGTTATCTCTTTTACCCTCTCTGTTAATTCCAAAAATTTTCCCCTTTGGTCAATAATCATCACTGGGTCAACCATAGTGTTGAACAACATTTGAAAATGATTCTTTGTTTCCCTCAATTCTTCTTCTGCCGTCTTACGCTCTGTAATATCAACATGCACCCCGACTGCACGATGAGGAGTACCTTTTTTATCCTTCTCAAACGTTTTTCCACGTCCAGAAATCCATTTCCAAGAACCATCCTTGCATTTAAGACGAAACTCTACCTCAAAGGGTACAACATTCTCTACATATTTTTGCACACGTGGAACAATATCTTTTTTATCTTCTGGATGCATCAAATTTGCCCAGGTCTCCAGTCGCATAGGTAGTTCACCTGGTTCATACCCAAGCATTGTATAATACCTGGGGCTGAAATAAACATCATCAGTATCGAGATTCCAGTCCCAAAACCCATGCTCACCTGCATCCATTGCAAGTTCAAGCCGTTCACTTGTTTCCTTCAGTTTCTCTTCTGCCTTCTTATACTCAGTGATATCTTTTGAAACAAAAAGTAACTCATTACCAATAATATTTACAGTGCTTTTTAAATAATGCCAGTTTCCCGACCTATCTCTAAAGCGAAGTTCAATTCTCTCAGCAATCTCATGTTCTTTTCCAGTCAATAGTTTTTTAGTCTTCATTGAAATATATTTTTTAAGAAGAGGGGTAAGATTCTTTATATCATCAGGATGAAGAAAATCAAAACAATTCTTGCCAATCAGCTCTTCTGGCTCATACCCCAGGAGTCTTGTATTTGAAGGGTTGATATAGGTATAGACTGGTTTAAATGAAAACGTAGCAATGGAAATTAAATCACTGGTGTTCTCAGCGATTAAACGATATCTATCTTCTGACATCTGCTTATCTATCCCGCTGTTTCTATGACTGTTGAAATAATCTTCAGTTTTTTCCTCATCACCAACACGCTCACCAGTCATATTCTCAAAGGATTCCATTGGTAACTTTTCAGTGCTTTCCGTCTCTTCATTAATACAATGGGATTCAAGTTTCCCTAGCTTTTCCTCTTCCATCAGCTTTTTTACTATGTCTGGTTTATCCACCATCAACTCACCAAATACTAGCAATCCATCGTTTTACAAATAAGATAATCCCCTATATATAACTAGGGGAATTGAGTTTATTTAGCATCCATCATCCTATCAAAATGCTTTTCATCACTAAGATATCATATCAAATAAGTTATTTGTATAAAAATTAGCGGAAAAAGGTTACATTTGACTCATTATTAAATTCATTTTTACACGATGGAACTTTGTTGTCTACAAAAAAGGGTTTTGCTATTCTACTATGTACAAATCCGAGTTCTGAATAATGTTATTACCCCCAATTTAATTCAATTTATCAAAAACAAATAAAAACACAATTTATATTTCTTTGATAAATCACTTTATTTACTCATTATTACAATATTCCCACTATTGAATCAATTGCTAAAATTAAAATTCCACAAGCGATTAGTGTTAATACTCCAATGGTTATCTTCCATTTCAATTTCATTTTAGGCTTTGAGTTCTCTGATTTTGGATTGGAACGATGGGGATTCAATAATTCCGATACTTGTTCTGCTTTACTTATATTTGGGGCAACATTCGTCTCAATTTCATAACAAGTCGGGCAATAATTAAAGAATTTATTTTTTTCTAATGTAATTTTTTTCATTTCCTGTTTTGAAAATTCTCCCTTACACCTATCGCAAATTTCCAAATCCTTATACTCTACCTTCTCTTCTTTATGTGTTATCTTGAAAGATTTAATATTTTTTTC
>CAZXHI010000115.1:0-27039 GCA_964640555.1 uncultured Thermoplasmatales archaeon
GTTTCTGTTGAGGCTATATTACAATTATATGCAAGAATGGCTCATGTGCACCTCAAATGTAATAAAAGTAAATGGACATACGGTGAAAAGGGAGTTATTAATGAATGTCAAACTTATGGGCTTTACTCCTAATCCGGAGAAAATACCTGCGATGGCTGCAAAACTTACACATGATAAAACAAAGCCTGAGGAATTGGATAAAACCCCTGATAAAGAATTGAAATCCATACTTGAGCATGTTATGAACCTAGGGCATACAAGTGTAATTGAGCATACGAGTTTTACTTTTGCGATAAGTGATGTAAGTAGATCCCTGACACATCAGCTGGTAAGACATCGTATAGCAAGTTATGCTCAGCAGAGTCAGCGATATGTAAATCTCAATGAACCAAATTACGTAACACCCCCTAAGATAGCTAAGGATAAGAAGATGAAAAAAGCATTTGATGAAACAATGCAGAGCATTTGGCAACAATATAACAAGCTTCTTGAGTTGGGTATTCCTGCTGAAGACAGCAGGTATGTGCTTCCTAATGCAGCTTGTACCAATATTGTTGTTACAATGAATGCACGTTCGTTACTGAATTTTTTCGAACTACGATGTTGTCTACATGCTCAATGGGAAATCAGACGACTAGCAAATAAGATGTTACAGGAAGTAAAAAAGGTGGCTCCAACTATTTTTAAAAATGCTGGACCTGTGTGTAAGAGTAAAGGCATCTGCCCTGAAAATAAGGAAGATTGTCCGCTTTATCCAAAGTGAGAATTGTATGAATAGGCCATATATAATCATAAATTGTGCAATGTCTGCAGATGGTAAGATTGCACTTCCCAATAGAAAACAGTTGAGGCTATCTAGTGATGAAGATATAAAACGCGTGTACAATCTACGTAATGAGTGCGATGCGGTTCTTGTTGGAATTGGTGCTGTACTTTCTGATGATCCAAAGCTTACAGTTAAAGAGAAATATGTTAAAAACCCAAAACATCCTTTGAGAGTGATTCTTGATAGTAAATGCAGGACTCCAGAAGGTGCCTTGGTCTTAGATGATGTGGCAAAAACACTGATAGTTGCGACTGAGGGAAATGAGAAGCAGTTTGACAGAGATCATGTAGAAGTAGTTTGGATTAAGGCTGATGATGAAGGACATGTAGATTTAGAGAATATGTTAGATCTCCTCTATAAGAAAGGGATAAAGAAACTGTTGGTTGAGGGTGGTGGAACCGTTATCTGGAAATTCTTGAAAAAGAGATTGGTAGATGATTTATACATCTACATTGGACCATGTATCATCGGAGGTAAAAACACACCTACTGTGGCAGATGGATCGGGCATAAAAAACGAAGACGATTTATTATCTCTAAGAATAGTTGATGTGAATAGATTGGGAAATGGTCTTTTAGTTCATTACAGACTGATGCAATGAAAATATTATGCGATCAAATGCTTGGCACACTTGCAAAGTGGCTTCGTATTCTAGGATTTGATACTTTTTATGCAAATGCAGAGATGTCAGATGAAGATTTACTAAACATTGCCAAAGGTGAAAATCGCACTATATTTACACGAGATAAAGAATTAATTATAAGGGGAAAAAAGAAAAATCTAAATGTTATAGCAATAGAAGCTACAGACCTCGACCTGCAATTAAATCAAGCTTTAAAGCATGTAAACATTGATGAAAAATCGATTTTGTCAAGATGTACTCTTTGTAATACAGTACTTGATGCAGTTGAGAAGAACAAAGTCCAAGGAAAAGTTCCAAGTAAAATATTTGAAAACAATGAGAAATTTTGGTTTTGCTCGAAATGTAATAAATTCTATTGGATGGGAAGTCATTATAATGAGATGATCAACAAGATAGACAAGATTAAAAAATTACAACAATAGCTAGTTTAAAGCATTCTCACCATTTGGGCGTGTGGTATTCCCTTTATCCTCATGACACAGTCTGGATCCACAAGTCCCAGTTTTATGGCACATTGTACTGTTTGTTCACCGACAAGATTTGCAATGGTGGCGTTTTCCAAATATTTTTTTAGAACCTCTGTGGTTATTCGTTCTCCGTCATAGAATTCTTTGGTAACATCTATCTGAAATTTACCGTCAACGAATTTTTTACCGATGAGTTTTTCATCGCACGCACCGATTAGGATGTCGTTTCCCTGTTTGTAGATTTTTATGCTTATCATGTTGTGTTTCCTTGTCTTTCTATATCTAATTACTTTTCACTCTTTTATATTTCTTTCGAAAAATGCTGATAAAATTCCTTGCATTCATGATGGTGTAAAATCCTCTTAACAATGTTTTGATTTTTCACCTCTAAAACGCTAATTTCGTAGAAAAGTTTATATATTGCCTTGTTGGGGAAATTTCGTTGAAACTAAATTATCTGTTAAACCATAATTCTAAAAACCCATTGCGATATACACTTATTCTGAGATAAAATACTGTACGTATTTTTTGTGGGATAGGGGAAATGAAATCCATAATTAAATCGTTCTCTGAGCATGGCACATTTGTCCAACCGGATACATTGAACTATATTTTATCCAAGGACGACCCGAAAGAATTCACCTCTTTTATAACTAAAAAGCTAAAAGAGTATCCTCTTGTCCTAACAATTGAACAAGTAAAAAATATCGAACAAGAAACAAAGATTGAGGATATTCCAAAATCTTGTGAAGATTCACTTGAAAAAAAGGAATTGCAAAAGAAAATCCTTTCAACAATGTATGGTGGAGTGTTACAACCAGAAACGTCTTTTGAAGAAAACGAACTCGAATATGATGATCCTGATAAAGATGATCAGATATCCATGCCAGATGAAAAGATAGAAGAAGAGGTAATGCCGCAATTAATAGAAATAAAAAAAGTAAAAGGATGGAAACCAGCATCTTTGGACTATGAGTCTGAGATTGAGATAATTAAGGATATAACTGGTAAAAGTACCTGCGAAGGAACTACAAGTGATTTTACAAAATTGTTTTTAAACAGGTATGGTGTTTTAAGAAAAATACTGCGAAGTCAGAGACGAGAAATGGCAAATGTCATTCCCATAAATAGGATTAAAAGAAGTGGTGTTAAAGATATACAAATTGTCGGTATAATTAAGGATGTAAGAACCACCAAAAATGGACACAAACTAATAGAGATTGAGGATGAGACTGGTGCAGCAGCAGCTATTGCCTTGAAAGATAATCGTGAAGCCACTCAGATGGCAAGTGAAATTATTTTAGATGAGATATTAGGGATGAAATGTCAACTCAGCAAAGATGGCGATTTACTAGTGGTTCAAAGTATAGTTTTTCCAGATATTAGTATTCAAAATGAGAGACATAGATCCGAGGTACCAGTTTGTGCTGCATTTCTTTCTGATATTCATATTGGTAGCAAACAATTTATGGAAACAGAATGGCAAGCGTTTCTGCGATGGATAAATGGTGAGATGGGTAATTCCAGACAAAAAGATGTTGCCGGTAAAATAAAATATTTGGTTATACCTGGAGATGCTGTGGATGGAATAGGTATTTATCCCAATCAAGACAAAGAGCTCTCGATAGTTGATGTATACAGGCAGTATGAAACACTAGCCGAGCAATTACAATTAATCCCTGATCATATATCTATTGTCCTGCAGCCTGGCAACCATGATGCTGTTAGACCTGCAGAGCCGCAACCTACATTTGAGAAAGAGATACGGGATCTATTTTCCGGTAATGATATTACTTTTGTTGGCAACCCCTGTTATTTTTCCCTCCATGGTGTAGAAGTGTTATCATATCACGGGCAAAGCTTGCTTGATTTCGCTACAAATATACAGTGTCTAAAGTATAATGAGCCATTAGAAATAATGAAGGTTATGTTGAAAAAACATCATCTTTCTCCAGCTTATGGTGGATACACGCCACTTGCTCCGGAGCATTTGGATTACATGGTTATAGACAGGATTCCTGATATATTTGTCACAGGTCATGTTCACTTGGCCACAATTGGGGCATATAGGGGAGTTACTTTGATAAATGCCTCAAGTTGGCAGTCACAGACATCCTATCAGAAGATGTTGAACTTTATTCCGGATCCTGCGAAACTTCCTATTGCGGATCTTAAAACTGGAAATGTGACCATGATGGATTTTAGCGGAAAATAATTCTAATCTTTATGTTGATTTGTGTTTCTCAGACACAAACCTTTAAACCTCTTTTTTCATATGTAAATTGTTAGATTTTAGAGATGGAAAATTATGGGTGGGGACTTATCTGGAGATATTGCAGTTAGCTCAGATATGCGTTCGTATTTTAGTAGACTTCAAGATGATATTGAATCATGCTATTCCATCGCAGGTGAAGCACGAAAAAAGGGTCTTGACCCAGAACTTGAAGTTGAAATACCTCAGGCATTTGACATTGCTGTGCGGGTAGAACAGCTTGTGGGCCCAAAAGGCATAGCACCAAAAATTCGTGAGATTACCAAAAAAATAGGCAACAGAGAACTCGTATCTTTGGAAATTGCTAGACAAATTGTTAATGGAAAAACCTACAAATTTAATAAAATTGAAGATGCCTTAGATCAAGCCATACGAACGGGACTCGCTATACTTACTGAAGGTGTTTTAGTGGCCCCTCTAGAAGGGATAGCAGAGGTAAAACTGGGGAAAAACAAGGATGGTACTGATTATGCGGCTCTTTATTTCTCTGGCCCCATCAGAAGTGCAGGTGGAACAGGACAGGCAATGAGTGTTCTAATTGCTGATGTTGTTAGAAGGGAGTTAGGTATAGGAAGATATGTGCCAACATCTGGGGAGATAGAGCGTTACAAAGAAGAGATTCCTTTGTATAAGAGGGTACAACATTTGCAGTATACACCCTCTGTTGATGAGATAGACAAGATAACAAAAGGTTGCCCAATCTGTATAACTGGTGAGGGGACGGAAAAAGAAGAGGTAACGGGATATCGGGATTTACCAAGGGTTGAGACAAACCGTCTTAGAGGTGGTGCATGTCTTGTAATTGCTGAAGGTCTTTGTCTTAAGGCGCCTAAACTCTTAAAGCATGTTAAAAAACTAAAACTTAAGGGATGGGATTTTCTCGATATTTTTGTCAATAAAGGTAATGGTGGAGAAGATAAGAAAACTGATGGAATTCCAGAGATTACTCCGTCCCTTAAATACATAGGTGAGGTCATTGCGGGTAGGCCTGTTTTTTCTCATCCATCTAGGAAAGGAGGATTTCGACTACGGTATGGCAGGGCTCGTACGGGTGGTTTAGCATCTACTGCAGTCAACCCCGCTTCAATGAAGATACTTGATGGTTTTATTGCTGTTGGTACACAAATTAAAACGGAGAGACCTGGAAAGGGGACAATAGGTACCCCATGCAGCCAGATTGAAGGTCCCATTGTACTGTTGCAAAACGGTGATTTAGTTCAGGTTAATGATGTAAAGGATGTTGAAAAATACGATGTTAAAAAAATAATTGATCTCGGTGAAATTCTTATTCCTTTTGGAGAATTCATTGAGAATAATGCATTGCTTCCTGACTCTTCATACGTTTACGAATGGTGGATTCAAGATTTACAGAAGTCATTGAACTGTCTGCCAAAGGAATATGATATCCACTGTATTATGGAATATGATGAAAAAACTCAAAAGAAAATCAATGAAGATTTTGGAAGAGAAGTCAATCTAAAAGAACCATTATTTTTGGATGCTTTTGAAATTTCAACTAGGTATAATGTTCCACTGCATCCTTATTATAATCTATTCTGGCATGACATAACACCTGATGATATAGTCAAACTCTCAAAGCGTGTGAAGGAGTATGGCGAAATAGTTGATGATTCATTACTGGTTCTTCCAAGATATGATGAAATAAAAAATATTCTCATAGAGCTTGGTGCGCTTCACAGACAAAGTCAAGAAAAACTTATCTTGGGTAGGCATTCCTATTCCATTATCAGATGTCTTGGTTTGGATATCGAGGATGGTTGCATTGTTGAAACAGAGAGAGTTAAGTTACTTGAAAACGTAAAGGAAGGGCAAGATACTACTTCACAGGTTTCAGGACTTGCTGGCATAGAGGTTAGGAAAAAAGCGCCGTTTCGAATTGGAACACGTATGGGGAGGCCTGAGAAAGCAGATGCTAGAAAAATGAAGCCTCCACCACATGTTTTATTTCCACTGGGAAACTATGGTGGCAATCAACGTTTGTTTAGGACAGCAGCAGAAAAGGGCACAATAGAGTTTGAAGCAGGGCGAAGAAAATGCTCCAAGTGTGGCAAAACCACTTATAGGATATTTTGTACATGTGGAGGGCATACGGATCCCATTGAGGGAAGAATAGAAATTCAAAAAGTCAGTATATCCGAAGAACTAAACATCGCAAAAAGTAACCTAAAAGAACGTAATCTTCCAGAAACGATCAAGGGTGTAATAGGTACAATATCAAGACATAAAACACCCGAGCCTTTGGAGAAGGGAATACTGCGAGCAAAACACAATGTATCTGTATTCAAAGATGGAACAATACGTTTTGATATGACTGATGCCCCTCTTACACATTTCAAACCAAAAGAAATCAGCGTTTCGATACAAAAATTAAAAAAATTAGGTTATACAAAGGATTATCTCGGAAATACTCTGGAATTTGATGATCAAATATGTGAGTTGAAAGTACAGGATGTTATTATTTCGAAGTCTTGTGCAGAGTATTTTGTCAATGTATCAAAATTTATAGATGATCTTCTAGTTAAGTTCTATAAACTGAATCGTTTTTTCAAAATTAGAAGACTGGAAGATTTAACAGGTCATCTTGTTGTCGGATTGGCACCTCATACTTCTGCAGGATCTTTAGCTAGAATACTAGGTTTTACTGATGCTCAGGTCTGTTTTGCTCATCCTTTCTATCATGCAGCAAAGAGGAGAAATTGCCTACATTCTGACACTAGTATTTTAGTTTTGAATTCAGAGTATCCATTTCTTTCATCGCTTGAAAAACTTTATCAGAACAATAATTCAAAAGAAAGAATTGTTGATGATTTTGGGACAAAAATGAAGAAAGTTAATGGTTTAAAGACTTATTCATTGAATCCAAAAAATGGACTAACAGAAATTAAAGAAATTAAATCTGTTATTAAAGCAAAATCACCCCGGCATTTATTTCAAATTAAATTATCAACAGGTAGAGATTTTATTGCATCACCTTATCATAAAGTACTTGTTATGTCAAATGGAAAAATAACTAGAAAAAAAATAATTGAATTAAAAAAAGGTGATAATTTTTTCATTTCTCATAATCTGGATCTTTCAGAATATGATTTTAAAGAATTTGATTTACTAAAGGATTTTTCAAAAGATAAAAATGATAACATTGTTATCAGAGGAATTACAAATTTTTCAAAAAAATGTATAAACGATATAGGTGGATTAAAGAAAACATCTGAAAAATTAAAAATTAATAAAAAAACATTATCAAATTATATTTATAGAGATAGTATCCCTCTAAATACTCTTTTGAAACTTTTGGAACTAAATAAGAAAAAAATAAAAGACATTCCAAAAAATTGTTTTCTAGGTGTTAAAAGAGATCATACAAGTATTCCAAGGATAATAAAAGTTGATAAAAAATTCATGAGACTACTAGGTTACTATATATCTGAAGGTCATGCTAGATCAACTATTAAGAGTTGTTATCAGATAGGTTTTGCATGTACTGAAAAAGAAATCAGAGATGACATTACAGACTGTATCAAAGATGTTTTTAAAACAAAGTATTATGCAACAAAATCTGGTGTTTTTATTTGTAATCATATTATCTACAAGTTTTTTAAAGAAATATTAAAAACAGGGTCAAATGCTAAAAATAAACACATTCCATCGGTTCTTACAGCTTTACCAAAAAACAAAATGAGAGAACTATTAAAAGCGTATTTCTCAGGAGATGGATCTGTTGAGAAAAACAGATTGCATGTTACTTGTTCTTCTGTTAATAAAAAACTATTAGATGATATTGGTTTACAACTTATTAGATTTGGTATATTTTATAGGATGAAAGAAGAATACAGAAAAGCAAGTGAGATTGCAAAAATTTTTTATGATAAAAAAGGTAAAATTCCGTTTTTCCATCTTTATTATATTTCAATACGTTCAAGTTTTGCAAAAAAATTCTATGATGAGATAGGTTTTACATTAACAAGAAAGCAATTAGCGCTTAAATCTACAATTGCTAAAGAAAAAAAACCAAGAATAAAATTTTTTGGAGATTTTATACTGGATAAAATAAAAGAAATAAATCCTATTTTATCTAATTCAGAGCATGTTTATGATATTGAAGTTGAAGAATTGCATAATTTTCCAATAAACAATTTTATAGTATCAAATAATTGTGATGGCGACGAAGATGGTTTGATGCTTCTCATGGATGCACTTTTGAATTTCTCTCATGCATATATTCCTGATAAACGTGGTGGAAGGATGGATTTACCCCTAATTCTTACAACTCGTATCGATCCGTCAGAGGTTGATAAGGAAGCTCACAACGTTGATGTCATGGCAAGATATCCTCTTGATTTTTATGAAGCTACATTGCAACATGAGAATCCCAAAGAATTGGAACCTATAATGGATTTGGTGTCTTCAAGGCTGGGTACTGAATTACAATATGAACAGTTCGGTTTCACACATGACACAGATGATATATCTGCGGGTCCAAAGATGTCATCCTATAAAACATTGAAAACTATGATGGATAAGATGAATGCTCAGCTAAATCTTGCTGCAAAGATACGGGCAGTGGATGAAGCTGATGTTGCATACAAGGTTATAGAAAGACACTTTCTACCGGATATATTGGGTAATCTTAGAGCGTTTAGTAAGCAGTCAGTTCGTTGCCCCATATGTAATATTACATATCGAAGGATCCCTCTCAAAGGTACATGTACAAAGTGTGGTGGGAAACTTATTCTTACAGTTCATGAAAAATCTGTTAAGAAGTACTTGGAAATCTCAAAAGAAGTCGCGAAAAAATACAATATTTCGCCTTATTCACGCCAACGGATAAAACTGGTAGAGAAATCTATAAACTCTTTATTTGTGAGCGATAAGGTAAAAAAGCCGAAATTAACCGATTTTCTTTGATTATTTGGGAGCATAACGTTCATATATCTATTCTGCAATGCATTGTTTGTTAATTAAGAGGAGTTGTTTGATATGGCAGATAATGCATTTCATCAAATGAGTAAGAAAACTTGGTACAAATGGTCGTTCTATATCAATATAATCCTATTTTTCATCATAGCGTTGTTCATCTATTTACTTATGAAAGATTGTTTATTGTATCCTGGATCAGATCCATATTCATGGCTTTATATTGCTCGTGATTTGGCATTTCTCTCAATAGCATTAGCATTAGTGTTTTTCCAGTTCTTCAGAAATATGTTGAAAATTATGCAGAGATCATTGTAAGATAAGTAATGGCGATAGGTGTAGAATAGACTGGGGAGGTAGGCGTTCCCTGTAACCAGAAACCGCCGATATGCTGGGGTCGAAACCAAGAGGCGATGTAACGAGCATTTATTGATCCATTTGTTGACGATGAGACCTTGTCCTTCGGGATTAGAGGTGATGACCACATATGGTCGGAGGATCATATGTACATCTTAGTTGCGGGAACCGGGTGAGGCACGGAAGTGAGCAGCCTTACCGCAAACTGCTGGTGCTCAAAGGGTTAACGGGGTTGAGAATGCAGATGGGCAGTCAATAGATGAAACGTGCACCCACTCGCGGGGCTTCTACACCCGCTAAAATTATTAAACCCAACCTGTATTTCACGTTCTAAAATCATCGGGGGAATTCATATGATACGATTGCTTAAGGATGAGAGTTTAGTAGCTTCATGGCAAAGATTCTTTGAAGAAAATTACAAACCTGGAATTGAGACTGTTGCCATTGAATATCCTGAGAAACGTAGTTTATATGTTGATTATTGGGACATAGATAGAGCAGATCCAAAGCTCACTGAAATGCTTATCAATCAACCTTACAAAGCGATATTTAATGCCGAGGAAGCTCTTAAAAATGTTGATGTTGCTGCTGAAAATAAATTAAAACTTCATTTTAGAGTTGTAAATCTTCCTGATACAAACAAGATAATTATTAGAAAAATTCGTGCAAATCATCTTGGGACATTCGTTGCTGTAGAGGGTCTAGTAAAGAAAGGAACTGAAGTAAGGCCTAAACTTCAGGTTGGCGCATTTCAATGTCAGAAATGTGGTGCAGTTATCAGGATAGAGCAAGAAGAGGATATTTTAAAGGAACCTTCCGAATGTTATGAAGATCAAGGTGGATGTGGAAGGGTTTCTTCATTTAAACTTTTAACTAATTTGTCTGAGTTTATAGATTCTCAAAAGATAGAAATCCAGGAAAATCCTGAGGGGCTTCGTGGTGGTGCTCAGCCAGAGAGAATAAGTGTGTATCTTGAAGATGATCTTGTAGGGGAGATAGCTCCTGGGGATAGAATCATTGCAAATGGCATGCTTCGTTCTATGCAAAGGAGAAGAGGGCAGTTTCGATTGACTTCTTTTGATAAGGCTATGGATGCAGTTAGCATTGAAAGCCAGGAAATGGCGTTTGAAGAGGTAGAGGTTAGCGAGGAAGATGAGAAGGAAATATTGAAGATAAGCAAAGACCCTGATATTTATACTAAAATGAGGGAAAGCATTGCACCTACGATTTATGGCATGGATGTAGAAAAGGAGGCTTTAATCTTGCAGTTGTTTGGTGGTCTTGCTAAAGAGATGCCCGATGGCACTCGCATAAGGGGTGACATTCACACGCTGTTTGTTGGAGACCCTGGTACTGCAAAGTCTCAGATGCTTGCCTATATGTCCAAACTAGCTCCAAGGAGTATCTACGCCTCTGGTAAAGCGTCAACGGCTGCAGGTCTTACGGCAGCTGCAGTCAGAGATGACTTTGGTGAAGGCCAGTGGACATTGGAGGCAGGGGCATTAGTTCTGGCTGACATGGGTGTTGCATGTATTGATGAAATAGATAAGATGGATGAGAAAGATAGGAGTTCACTTCACCAGGCAATGGAACAGCAGGAGATTTCAATTACTAAGGCAGGTATAAATGCAACGTTAAAAACAAGATGTGCTGTGCTTGCGGCAGCAAACCCAAAACTAGGAAGATTTGATGAATTCCTTCCAATGCATGAGCAGATTAACATGCCACCTGCTCTTATTTCTCGTTTTGATCTAATCTTTTCAATTCTTGACAAACCCAACAGGGCAAGGGATACAGATCTTGCGGCACATATTTTACGTACCCACAAGGCGGGGGAGATAAGCGAGAATATCATAAAATCTAAAATGTCAAAACGTACTAAAAAAGAAAGAGATAAGTTAATGGAAATTGTTATGCCAACATTCGATCCTGAATTTCTAAGAAAGTATATAGCACATGCAAAAAGAAACATCTATCCTGTAATGACTGATGAGGCATTGGAACTAATCAAGAGCTATTATGTAGATTTTAGAAATTCATCTGAGGATACCGTTACGTTTACTCCAAGACAGCTTGAGGCTTTTGTAAGACTTGCAGAGGCAAGTGCCAAACTTCGACTTAGCCAGGAAGTAACTGTAGAGGATGCAAAAAGATCTATTAACATTATTGAACAGTATCTTACAAGAGTTGGGATGGATCGGGAAACCGGTAAATTTGATATTGATATCATTACTACCGGCATAAGTCATACTCAACAGAGTAGAATGCGTTCAATTATAGACATTATACAAAAGTTGTGTGACGCATCAGAAGATGGAAACGCAGATAGAAATGACATTGTGAGAGAGGCAGAGATAGATGGCGTTGAATCTGGCAAGGTAGAGGATGCAGTAGATAGGCTCAGGCGTAACGGGCAGATATATGAACCATCACACGGAAAATACAGATTAAGCAATATGTAAAATCAGATGTAATTAGTTAAAAAATGTACTTTTATTTATCTTTACAACTTTGGAGAAGACAGTTTCCCAATAGCTTTTTTTACATTTTCTCTGCCCTTTTCTCCCACCTCGTCAACTATACAATCTGCAAAGCTATTCTTTATATCATTCCAGTTAAGGGTTGTCACACCAAAATATAATTTTTTGTTGACATTTGAAGCTTTGTGAATATGTGGGGACCATTTGCTGGGAGTAGTGTCGCAGTTATCCATATGGAGAACATAGTTTTTCTTAAGAGTTTTTTTCTCTATAAGATAGATCTCAAATTTTCTGTTAAAATATTTGTAATTAGCATCCTTGTCAAAGTATCGGTATTCGAGCTCGTAGTTTTTGTTTATGTTTATGCTCCCGCGTTCCATTTTTCCCTCCAAGCATCGTGTAACACGGATTGCTATTTAATGATTTTTAATTTTTTACAAAGCATAATTAGTTTTTGTGAATTTTGCCTTTTAAGAAGTGTGTTTGTACATAGTTAACTCAGAACAAAATTTGCGGTAAACATTGCGATTCACTCAGTTAAGATAATATATATAATGTGTGTTTTCTGTAGTGATGGAGTGTACTTAGGGTGAATGTCTGGAATAATATCTGGCTTTTCACGTTGCATTTAGATTCAAAAAAAGTAAACAGTAATGTGGTGTATGTGAGAAAATTTGGCTATCGGTATAAATATATGAATTGGGTGTGTGAAATATGATAAAAATTATGGTTGTTGATGATGAACCGGATCAGCTATTTTCCATTAAAAAATCTTTAGAAAACTTCGATAGTGATTATGAGGTCATAGGTGCTAACGGCGGGGAACAATGTTTTGAACTATTGAAAAATGGGCAGATCCCAGATCTCATATTGTTGGATATTATGATGCCAGGTATGACAGGTTGGACTGTCCACGACAGATTAAAAGCAAAAAAATCTCCATATAACGACATTCCAATAATTTTTCTCACAGGAGCAACAGATGTAGATACGAAGGAAGTTGGAGGATGGTTTGGTGAGGATTACATCGAAAAACCATTTAATGCGAATGATTTAAAGGAAAGAATCGACAGGGTTTTGGAAAAACAATAACCAAAAACAACACCGGAACTAGATGATACTTTTTGTTTTACTATTCTCTCTTACAAACAAAGAAAAAAAATTGAAAATAAAGGAGAGAGTTTAATCCAGATAATATTCAGCTGGGTATGGCTCTGGTTTCAAGCCTTTCCTTTCTCTTACTTGCTTTATTACTTCATCTTGAAGGTGTTTTGGCATAGGTTCGAATCCCATGTTTTCTGTATTCCAAAGTACTCTTCCACCTGTGGCAGATCGTATTGCAGAAGCAAATCCAAACATCTCTGCAACGGGTGCCTTTGAGTCAATGTTTACACTATCCCCCTCTGTTTTCATGTCCCTTACTTCTGCTCTTCTCTGGTTTAATTCTCTTGATGCGTCGCCCATGAGTTCTTGTGGCGTACTTATGAATACCTTCTGCATAGGTTCAAGTATTACGGGATCAGAGATTGTTATGGAACCATATATAGCGTTTCTTGCTGCAGGTATAACCTGTGCTGGACCTCTGTGTATTGCATCCTCGTGAAGTTTAGCATCTACGAGTCTTACTAATACTCCTTGACATGGTTCAGATGCAGTTGGTCCACTTTTCATAACTTCATCAAAAGCTTCTTTGATGAGCTCTCTGGTCTCAAATAGGTACTGTATACCTTTAGTGGTATCGGCCATCAAATTTAATCCATGTGCGGCAAAAACTCCTTTTGCAAGTTCTTTTGTCATTCCTAGTTCTTGTAGAATTTTTGCTACTTCATTTTTGTGTTTTTTAACATTTTCAGGTATCACATTGTCGTGTAGAGCCTTGACGATATTTTCCGGAAGTGGTTCAACCTCTATGTAAAAACGGTTATGTTTGTTTGGTGATTTTCCTTCGAATTTATGGGGGCTTGTTTTTCCAACTGTTTCTCTGTATACTACTATAGGTTCTGAGGTGACAATATCAAGTTTATAATCATTTCTTATCCTATATTCAGTAATCTCAAGGTGCAGTTCTCCCATTCCTGACACAAGATTTTCACCAGTTTCTTGGTTGATTTGAACCTGTATACTTGGGTCAGCCTTTGAAACTGATCTAAGAACTTCAATAAGTTTTGGAAGATCCTTCATGTTTTTTGCTTCAACTGCAACAGTTACCACAGGATCTGAAACATGAACAATCCGCTCAAAAGGTTCTGATTCAGGGTTATCTGTGACAGTACAACCTGCAATTGCATCTCTTATTCCAGTGACCGCAACAATATTCCCTGCACTTACAAAATCAACAGGGATTCTGTCTATTGCGACCATAACATTTACTTGTTGCACTCGGTTTTTGTTTGGCATTCCGATTACATAGAGTTCTTGCCCTCGCTCTATTTTTCCACTATACATACGCCCCACTGCTATTTCTCCTGCATGTGGGTCTAAAATAATCTTTGTAATCATGAGTGCAAGTGGTCCATTTTCTTTACATTCAATCATGCTTTTACCAAGTGTGCTCTCTTGGTCACCTCTCCAGATGTGAGGTATTCTATATTTCTGCGCCTCTTGTGGAGATGGAAGATGATCAATAACCATGTCAAGTATAACTTCATGGATTGGGCTTTTCTTTGCAAGTGTTTTTTGATCATTGTTATTACAATATTCATATATATCCTTAAAACTAAGTCCAGTTTTCTTCATATATGAAGCAGAAATGGCCCAATTATAATATGCAGAGCCAAATGCGACTGTTCCGTCCTCTACTTTTACATTCCATTTATTTTTTAATTCTTCGGGAACGATGTTGTTAAGAAGCTGATTGTACTTTTGAATTATTTTGACGAAACGCTGCTGCATTTCTTCTGGTGTTACCTTCAACTCATTGATTAGCCTATCTACTTTGTTGATAAATAAAACGGGTTTCACCTTTTCGCGTATTGCCTGTCTAATGACAGTTTCTGTCTGCGGCATAGCTCCCTCTACAGCACATACTAGAACTATTGCTCCATCAACGGCACGCATTGCACGTGTTACGTCACCACCAAAATCTACGTGACCTGGTGTGTCTAAAAGATTGATAAGATACTCTTTCCCTTCAAAATTGTGCACCATGGATGCAGAAGCTGTGTTAATGGTAATACCTCTGTCTTGTTCCTGTCCTTCATAATCTAACACAAGCTGTTTACCGGCAAGATCTTCACTCATCATACCGCAACCAGCAAGCAAATTGTCAGAAAATGTGGTTTTCCCATGGTCTATATGTGCAGCTATACCAATGTTACGAATGCGACTTAGTTTATTCATCAGATCTTTTGCTTTTGCTATATTGTCTTCCTTACGTCCCATACTAAATACTCCCTATAATATGTTATAAATCTAAATTGTTTATCTGGCTGACTTGGCAACCCTTTCTACGTCATTTTTCTTGCCTATTGAAAAAGAAGCTATATCATTTTTGCTTGCCTTGATTATCTCATCAGCAAGACATGACTCGATACTTCGTTTATTTTTATGGGACGCAGAAACTGATCCCTTACAGATGTTTCGAAGAGCAAGATCCAGGCGTCTCTGCGGAGCTGTATCAACTGCTTTAGGGACTGATATGCCACCAAAACGCAGTCGAGTAGTTTCCTCCTTAGGTGCGGCATTTTGAAGAGAGTCAACGAACACCTGTATTGGATTGGATTTAGTTCTCTTCTCGATAATTTCAAAGGCAGCCTTTACAACTTTATATGCCTTAATTTTCTTTCCAGTGTAAACATTAGTTCTCATTATATTGTTGATCAAACGCTCGACTATGGGAACCTTAGCTTTGGCAAACATTTTATTTGAAAAAACCCCGCCAAGATATAGATTCTCAGTTTCTAAATTTATGTATCTTTCTAATCCTCTGTCTTCTACCTTGATTTTACTCATATCATATTTTGCCAGAACTGGGAAAAAATGAGCATCTACTTTTCCTTTACTTTTTTCAGTCATATCTATCGTCTCATTGCTTTTTCAATCTTTCCTTTAATCATTTGATCAAGGGCTACGTCGTTGACTTTTATTACTTTAAATCGAACACCAGGGATATCACCAAAACTTCTTCCCATCCTACCGCCAATTCCTTCAATCATTACCTCGTCATGTTCATCGATAAAACTAATGGCATTATTGCCCGGAGCAAATGCAGTAATCTGACGACCATTTTTTATAAGTTGTACCTTTACACATTTTCTAATCGCAGAGTTAGGCTGTTTTGCTTCTATGCCTACTTTTTCAATGACAATTCCTCTTGCTTGAGCTGTTCCTCCAAGCGGATCTGCCTTTTCTTTTAGGCGTAATACTCTCTTTTTGAAATACCGATCATTCCATTGCTGTTTTCTACGGTCTTTTTTGAGTTTTCTTGCTGCATTCAGTCCTTTGCCCATGTTTCACCTACTAGATAAGAGTAAGCCAGTATGTAGCTTTTGATATTTAAATCTTTTAGATGGTAACTCCTAAAGATTGAAACTAGCAAATTAGTTTTTTTCGAAGATCTATTTGTAGCATAAAATAACAGCCACATTTTTATATCAAAAAGGTATTTCATATAACGGGATCTGAGATGCACAAAGATCAAATTATCATTAATGATGACGCAAGTTCTTCTGGAATAATACACCGAGGTGTATTGAGTTACTACTTGGGTTCTGTGTTTTTTATGGCAGGTATTGCACTCCTAGCAATGGGGGTGGCATTTATCATGATTTTCAAAATTCACTATAATTCTTTGCCAGAAGAAATTCTTCTTACTGCTGTTTTCATGGGTGTTGGTATTACATTGATTTTGACGGGCATCAATTTGATGATGAAGCAGACGAAATACGGGTATGGTATTGTGGGTGGGAGTGCTCTTATGTCGTTATCTGCTCTCTCTCTTTTTGTATATGCTTATCCGCATAAGTGGTATTACCCATTCATAAGCTATGTATTCTCGCTATTCGTTGCTGGATTTTTAGTACTAATGGGAAATGCATTTGCAAATGTGACTCTCAAGATGATTGGAAACAGACTTGAATCTGTGGTGGGCAAAGAAGAAAAAGCGGAAGTGAAAATCTATACTGACGAAGAGATAGAGAAAGACATAGAGGAAGCAACAAGGAAAAGTGTAGATGCTGCTATCGATAAACTAGATTTTACACTGACCGATGGAAGGGATTTGACATTGGGGGCATCTTGCACTAAAGTGCGAGGCAATATCGTAAGGGTCAAAGATGATATAGATGAAGCGAGAATCTTGAAAATAACGAGGAACCCAGCCGAAACGGATAAATGGGGCTCAATAGGTATTGATAAGGTTTCAATGCAGTTGAGTAGCGCCCTGGAGAATCAACCATCAATTGAGAAAGATCGATTGGTAGAAATCACGAAGGATTTCGAAAGAAAAATTAAAGGTATTTTTGATCTGGTGAAATCAAAGTGATAATCTATCAAATGATTTGATTAAAATAAATATTTTGTTCTGATTCATCTGTAACTGATGGTCAATGGTGTTGTCTCTCTACTTTTAGTGGGGAGTAAATTGGATCATATAACTAGACTATGAGTTGGAGCGAACATTCGAAACCTTTTTAAGGAAAATGTAGCTACATTCTATTATATTAACAAGGATGGTGATGTGGAAATGGCAAAAGGCCTTGATATTGGAACTATGAATATAATTTGTGCAGAAAAAGAAGGCGAAGATGTAGTTTTTATGCAGCAGCGGAACGCATTTATGGAGCTCGAATCAAGCGATCTCACGAAGACAATGCTAGACACCTCGAAAGTTCTTTATGTGGAGGAAGACGACGGAATTTCTCTATTGGGAGAGGATGCATTTAGGTTTGCAACTATTTTCGAGAAAGAAGCGAAGAGACCGATGAAACGTGGTATAATATGTTCTGACGAGAAAAATGCAATACCTATGATGAAGTTAATTGTAGAGAGAGTCTTGGGCACACCAAAAGGTCAGAAAGAAGTATTGTACATTTCATCTCCAGCAGATCCAATAGATTTAGATATAAATGTATTGTATCATAGGAAAACCATGGAAGCGCTAGCAAAGAAAATGAAATATGATACACATGTGATTGATGAGGGTCTGGCTGTGATTTACTCTGAACTTGCAGATTATAACTTTACTGGATTAGGGGTAAGTGTAGGTGCGGGACTCACAAATGTAACGCTTGCATATTTAGCTACGCCCCTTATGTCTTTCAGTATAGGTAAAGGTGGAGATTGGATCGACGAGCAAGTTTCAAAAACAACAGGGTTACCAAAAGAGCATGTATGTGCAACGAAAGAGCAGGCAGGATCCAAGTTAGGTACTACAGATGTTGATTTTGGTAGCGTAAAAGGCGCTCTTACTGTATACTATGATGCATTGATTACATATATTATTAAGAATCTAGATAGGAAACTTTCCGAGATAGCACCGCCAAAAGTATCATTTCCTGTTGCGGTTGCAGGTGGAAGTTCAATACCCAAAGGATTTTTCGATCTGTTTGAGAAGAAATTAAGAGAAACAAAGCTTAAAATTGACATACCGACCATGATACGTGCCAAGGATCCGTTGCATTCAGTTGCAAGAGGGTGTTTAATAGCAGCAAGAACGCAGGAAGCAGCAGGAAAAAGAACGACGACGGCAACAGCGACGACAACAACGCAGAAGAAAGCACATGGTAAGAAAACAACAGGAAAGAAGAAATAAATAGATTACAGTTAGTAAAAATGGTGGATTTGTTTGTTAGATGGCAAACAACGCCGCCAGTTCTTTTTTTTATTTTTTTACCTTACATAATTGTTGTACTTGTTGCTGGCAGTTGTTTGTTCAGAGAATGAGATTAGGGATAATACAAGGAGATCAATTACACATTTTTTCCATTCAAACTGGTTAATAAATTACTTGCAGGCGATCTTGCTATATGTTCCGCTCTTTATAGCTTGGTCTTTGTTGATTTTTTGTGTTACAACAATGACTATATCCTTCAAAATTTTTCAGGAAAAAAAGAGTAGTTTTTTTGAGGAATGAGAAGAAAAATCTGGGGAAAACTTCTCATCGCGGTTGAGATGGGATGATGATGCACTCCTTTCTAAAAACACCAGCCCAGATTTTTTAATCACTTCCATCACCTAAGATTGGGATGGGTTTTAAGTAGTTTTTTCGCAGGTGATTATGCAGTTAACTCACTATCACTACAACCATTTTAAAAGGTGATTTCCAGGAGAAATAAGGTGTTAGGGTGCCCTACTAAATGGTTGTTAATTTAGCAACTTAAAAAGTGAAAAAACCCCTAGCTTTTTAAAGAAACAGTTGCTATGGGGGTTAGGTGAGGATGAGATGGAACCACGAGCTAAGATAACTTATACGGCGCCTAAGCAAATACCATTATTCGAAGAACAGGATGACGGAAAGCTAACGCAATATGTAATGGAAGATTAACTGTCTATAATTTTACTCCCTTCTAGATGATGTGCAAGCGATAGAGCTCTAGTCATCTATAAAATTGATTGACAGGTTTTATATGGTTGCATGGTACAAAAGTTTAAATTCCACCTTTATTTTACGTCTAGTAGAGAGGTGAAAAATGGTCGAATTTGAAACAATAACCGCAGAAGAAGTAGAATTTGGAAGAAATAACTTTATAGAGGTTGCTAGAAAGAAAGCTGTTGGTGACGATGGAGAAAGGGAGTTCGTTTCACTTTCACGAGGCTATCATCTTCCAGATGGTACAAAAAAATGGAAAGCATCCATAACTCTACCCGATGAAGAAGAAAAAAGAGAAAAAATAGCTGAGTTAATAAAGAAGCTATAATTGAAATAAAAAGCGATTAAAGTTTTTTGTATCTTCAGCTTCTATCTTTTTCATTTATTGAATTTTTTCTATATAGTCCATTTACGTTGGCGAAGTATTTCTTTGATTATCTGTAGCATTCATAAGGTTGCATATAGTTAGGTCACGTTTGTACTACTCATATGATCTGTTGCCATTTTTGTCAATAAAAAGTTCTTTTGATTCTAGTACAGTATAATTATCAATTTCTACGAATGACGTCATATCAACATCTATGTTTGTGTCGTATATTACGTGGGGTCCGGAAATAGACACGTTTAGAGATTCATTGCTCCCATCGTCTTTAAATAATCGCAGATGACCAATGTCTTCCACTCCAAAATTCTGATTTATTTCGGTCTTTATGCTAGCGCTGCATGAACATTCAATTGGTATCCATCCATCGTTGCTGATGCTTTCACCTACAAAAATCTCAACCCATGCATGGCCAATTGCACTGACAACTCCATTTGATTCTTCTGCTAGAAATCCACTTATGAATCTTGCAGGTATGCCTACTGAAAGACATAATGAGATGTAAAGAAACGAAAGGTCATCGCAATCTCCCGATCCCAGTTGATAAGTCTTGATTGCAGGTTGAACATTGTTATTAGTTGTGTGTATCTGGTAGACTGTATTTTGTTTAAGCCAGGTAAAAAGTTCTTTTGCTACAATAAATGAGTTGTTGCTATTTGCCTGGTTTAACACAGTTTGAGCGGTTGATTTTATATTGGAATTATCTGGATCTATGTATGCTATATTATTATCTGACTGTTCATTGCAGTATTGATCTACAAGATTCGGATAAAATGTTTTAATTTCTTGTAATGTCAGCGCATCATTACCATTTAAATCGGTAACAAGAAAACTCTCCGCTTCGACATTTGCACGGATACCTAATTCATAATAATGACTATCTTTTCCACTTATGTTCCATCGTAGAACTGTATTATTTACCAGGGAAATACTTTCATAATTTTGTTGGTACAATATCTCCGTGGATACTGATCCAAGCAAGATTTCTGGGAGATCACAATCATAATGTATTGTATATTCTCCGGTCCCACTGCAGTTCACTTTGTATCCATAACTGATTATGTATCTGACCTTTGTAGGGTGAGATTCATACGTTGTGCCGCCGCCAAAATCAAAGTTAAAATACTCTAAACATCCAGATGTGGACATAATTAGTATAAGTAAAATGAGAGCTAAACCTGTAATACTTATGCTTTTTTTATCCATGCATATCTTTTATCTCTTCTTAAAAAATCCTGCTTTTTTACCGTATGAAGCACGGTATTTACAACTTTCTTTCATTGGACATTTGATACATTCTGGATTTTCCTCATGACAATAGTTTTCACCGAGTTTAGCCAAAGAGTCTAGATATTTGTAGACATTTTCTTTCATCTTTTCGGCTTCTTTTGTAAGTATCTTAATTGCTTCGTCTGGATCACCAGTAGAAACCCACCCCAGTCTCTTTGCTACTCTGTTTACATTCAAAGCTTTTTTTGTGGATTTGCTTCTACCAGGTGTTGGTTCTGGGAAGTCAATTGGAATTTCAGGTTGTACTCTTGGTTGGGGTTCAGACATTGACATATTTGACATCTTGGGGGGCTTGTCAGATAGTCCTCCTCCTTTTGTTATGTTTACTGATTTACCGCCATGGCTTGTTTCCCTGGTACGTATCTCAGCCATGATTGGTATCTGAAGAGAAGCACCAGAAATGAGGGCTACACCAATTGGAAGACGTTGTATTTCGCGGTACGTCTGATTAGTTAAACCCTCGACTGATTGAATAATGGCTTTGAGATCATTAGGATTTGTTACCTTTAGAATTATATTTGTATTACACTGTGAAATTATGTTTTTATCTACTTTGGCTGGACGTTGACTGATAATACACAGCCCCATTCCAAATTTTCTACCCTCTGAAGCAATTGTACGCAGAATGTTGGATGAAACGGCGCTTCTAAACCCTCGTTCGGGGCAGTAGTTATGTGCTTCCTCTACCATAAATAGGAACGGTGGGATTTTACCCGCCTTACGATCATCAAACAATTCTTTGGTTAGGCGAGCTACAACAACCTCTTGTACATCTGGAGGAACACCTTTCATGTTGATTGTGGAGCACTTTCCACTTCTAACTAACTCTCCAGTAGATGTTCCTTGTTCTGAAAAAACACCTATTGAGTCGAGTGATTCAAGTGAAGCTATAACATTCCATCGAGCGTTACTTTTGCTTCTGTTAACAGCATCTATTATATCTCTGAGATCATAGACTTGTTTGTATTCCTTAACCTCTTTGATTGCCTGATATAATACTCCTATCTGGGGGCCAGATAGCTTTGCAGAAAGGAGATCTGTTATCTCACGTGCTTCAAGATTTATGCCACTGAGAGTAAGATGTTTTGCACTACCTCGTCCGCCAAGTGGGGAAAACTCAGTCATTTGGCTAGAATAATCTCGTTGCTTGACACCAAACCTTTCCATGTTTTTATGATCTTTTCGGCTCTTGTTTGGCTTTGTAAGTGAGTGGTATTCTCCATGCGTATCGATTATAACCATTGGTATTTTTTTCTTTAATAACTCCTCTACAAGAACGCCACATGCATAGCTCTTACCCCCACCTGTTTTTGCTAGTACGCAAATATGCTTTTGAACTAGTGAATCGACATTCAGATAAACTTTCAGATCGTGTCCTTTCAATAGACCAATATATGCTCCATTTTCCTTGGCAGCATTCAGTCCTAGAACCTGCCTAATAAGCTCTTCATCAGCACGTATGATTCCGCTGCCTGCATTGAAAGGAGTACGGGGTGATTGTAAAAGCCCTTTTTTGTCACGATATCCGATTACATCTGCAAATGCGGAAACTTTGTTCTTGATGTGAGGAATTTCATCATCGCTTGTCATACTTACAGCTTCCTCAAACTTGAGGTCAGATAGCTGCTTGATATCCATCACTTGGGCGAGCATATTTCCCTCTTTATGAGGAGCATATATGTAGTCAAACTTTCGTATGCCTTGGCTGTTTACTGTGAAATTAAACTCAGTCGAGCCGACCTCTCCGTATATAAAACCGACAATATTCTCTTTTTGTTGCATCCTAGATCCCCTATTTTTCGGAATAATACCGCACTTAGTTATTATAGTTTTTGTAATTTTTTACCAAGTTCCGCAGGCAAACCTGCAAGTTTCTCAAGAGCCTCTATCTCCATAAAATGAAGCTTTCCTGGTACAACCAATGTGTGAAGAGGCGGACCAAACTTTTTGTCCTTTAAGATGCCCATTCTGTCCGCCATCAATGTTGGACTTGATGATCCTGCACGAGCTACTGTACAAACTATGGTATCTTCAGTAATAATTTGTTCTTTTAATTTTTTTTCCATTTCTAGTAATAGTGCCATACCTTCATTAGCTGTCATATATCTTTCTTTATCTGCCTGAATATCAAGAAGTACAAGAGTATGTAAACCCATCTCCCTGTTATTCTTTATAACGTTGTAAGGACTTGTTGGGAAATAATCCTTTTCTGGAAATGCAAGTGTTGTGGTCCTACCAAACTTGTAATTCTGTAAACCAAGTAGACCTGGAACCGCGGTGACGATGCTACTACCATGTACAACCTTTGTCTTAATCCCCATGTCTATAGCTCTTAGTCTAAGGTCAATGTGGGTGGTAGCAGTCATTGAGTCGCCGCATGTTAAAAAAGCAATATTTTTATCAGTGGCAGACTTTAGTATTTTATCACCTTTTTCAGATTCTTCTCTTGGAAGTATCTTAATAGTTTTTCCAATTTTTTCTTCGATCTTGTTTATGTTGGTTCCAATAAGCTTTGCAGTGTAGAATTCTGCATAGACTTCGTCGCAATTGTTGATTTCTTCAAGACCCTTTAGCGATATATCTTTTTCATCGTGCAGGCCTAAGCCAATGAATGTAAGACTTCCCTTTGACATGTTAACTCAGAAAATCTTAAGTACCATCTATACAAAAAGGTTTGTTTTATGGATTTGGGGGGATCGGATATTATCTACTGACAGTTGATCTTTTACTTAGATATATAAATAACCGTTTTGATTATGAGTCACTATGCTTTCAATAGGTCTTGCAATTCTAGCGTTTATTGTTGGAGTTATTTTTCTCTACAAGTGTTCGGATATCCTGGTGGAGGGAACATCGAAAACCGCAGCTCAACTTGGTATTTCTTCATTAATTATCTCAGTAATTGTTGTCGCATTTGGTACCTCCGCACCTGAATTTGCAATCTCAGTTGGTGCAGCTTTTCAATCGCATGCAGACATATCTATGGGAAATATCATCGGCTCTTGTGTTGCAAATCTTTTACTTGTACTTGGAATAAGTGCAATAATTAGGCCAATAAAAGTCAAAAAAACCATCATAAAACGTGAGGTGCCCATTATCATAGGAGCGACTATTGTTCTCTTACTCTCATCATTTTTTGGCTTGTTGGATACTCATCGTTTGATTGGAGGAGCAATTTTTCTTGTCTTATTTGCAGTATTTATTGTTTATTTTATTCAATGTGCAAAAAAAGAAAGAAACAATGACGTAGAAAAATACGAATCTGGGAAGATGCTCAAAAACATAATTTTTATTATATTGGGCATAGCTGGTGTTGTTGTTGGAGCTTGGCTGTTGATAGAATCAGCTTTATCTATTGCAGATTTCTTTGGTATTCCAGAGATGATTATTGCATTGTCGATGGTGGCAGTTGGTACATCCCTTCCAGAATTGGTGGTTTCTGCAATGGCTGCCTATAAAAATGAATCAGATATTGCTGTTGGAAATGTAATCGGATCAAATGTGTTTAATATTTTTCTAATACTTGGTGCTAGTGCTCTTCTTATACCATTAAATGCAATAAATTCCATCGGTAATTTGCTGATTCTTATGGCTGTGACTCTTGTGATGTTTCCGGTACTTTATACTGGACACGTCATTTCCAGGAAAGAAGGAGTATTTCTCCTAGTATTATATTTGTTTTTTATTTGTTACATTTTCCTTGCATAAACCAGGTACAGGGGTCTATTTGATGTTGAAAAATTCGAGTTTAATGATGTTTTGAAAACCAAAACCCTACCTCAACACCTCTTTTACCCTTTCCATTCGTTTTGTAACCATTAAAGAATAGTTTGCAGCAAAACCGCTATTATATATAGGTAAATATTATTCGTTGAAACCAATGGCGAGAGAAAAATCCGTAGATAAAAATGAGATTTTGGCTGTTTTTTTAATGGGTTGTTTATTCGTTCTCATTCATGGTCTTTCTTTGTTACTTACAACGCCTTTTGAATTAGCGGGAATGGAGCCAGCATTCGAGAATCCAAATGATCCGATGAATATTGTATATATTTTTATGATAATGCTTGTTTTTACTGTTTTAATTTTACTTATTGCAAAGTTTTGGAAGAAACAGTTCATACAGGTTGTTATTTTGGGTGCAGTGGGTTATACCTCCTTTTACGCGTTCTTTTTACCACTGTTTCACCTCACTTTTTCACATGTATTTTCAGAATTTGCTTTAGTTGCTGCTGTAATTGCTGCGATTGTTCTTGTTGTGACGCTTTTCAAGTATCCTGAGTGGTATGTAATTGACATTTGTGGTGTTATAATAGGTACGGGTGCTATTGTTATATTTGGGATATCGCTAGGTATTTTGTTAGTTCTTATTTTACTGATTGGTTTGGCTATTTATGATGCGATATCTGTCTATAAAACTAAACATATGATTGATCTTGCGGATACCGTCATGGATCTTAAATTACCAGTCCTATTGGTTATACCAAAAACAAGAGGGTATTCTCTAATAAAAGAAACAAAGCGTTTGAAAGAAAAACTCAAAGAAGATGACGAACGAGATGCGTTTTTCATGGGACTAGGGGACATTGTAATGCCAGGGATTCTTGTTGCAACTGTGTACAATAATATTAGTAACGGTCTTCCAGTAGCTATATCAGTAATGATTGGTACAATGGTTGGTTTTGCAATTCTTATGATCTTTGTGATGAAAGGAAAACCGCAGGCCGGACTTCCTTGTCTTTGCGGTGGTGCGATAGCTGGTTATATCATATCTAGCTATCTGTTATTTGGCGAATTGGTGGGTCTTAGCTTTTCTATCTAAAAGTGTTAGTAGTTGATTTTAAAACCACAATCCTTGCACCATGTCTTTCCATCAAAGTGGTTCAAAGGTTTATTGCATTTGGGGCATTTTGTCCTTTCAAGAAAGTGTTCAAGCCAAACATCTCTTACTTGTGGCACTGTCTCATTTTTTATCCTTTTTAACTCATCCACAAGATCGGGAGTTGTAGCCAGTTTTCGAAGAACTGAAAAATTAATTTCTCTTGGTTTTAGAGTATAGAATGAATCATAATATATTGTTTCTGCTGAGGCTGTATTGCCTGTGCCTGTTCTTTTATTTTTGATGATAATGGCAGCAATAACCACTCCACTAACCAGGCCACCGATATGTGCAAAATGGGCAGTAGTGTCCTGAACATCTAACATAACAATTACGGTTTCCATCACAGCGAAAATAAGTACAGCATAGACTACCTTGATACGGCGAAAGACCATAATTATGCCTAGAGGAATGGGCATAACTACTTCATCTCTGGGGTATGAAAATGCGAATGCACCCAGGATACCAAATATTGCGCCAGATGCACCGATCAATACAATTCCAGAACCAAGATTAAGTAATGAATGAGTTAGTGCGCCACACACTCCGGTTAATAGATAAATAGTCAAGAATTTCTTCCAACCTACTCTTTGTTCAAATGCCATCCCCACAAAGAAAAACACCAGCATATTTCCAATGATGTGGAGAAAACCACCATGTATGAACATGGAAGTAAACAAGGTATAAAGTTGAGGCATGAACTCCGGCGAGAGATAAATTGGCCGAAATCCCAAATCATAGATCACTTCAGGAAAAATAACCGATATGACGAAAACAATAAAATTTGCAAATATCAGTGCATATGTTATCAGCAGTTTTTTTGCATATGCGATAACAAGCGTTCCAATTATTACACAAATGGCAATTATAGAGACTAAACTTATTGGAAGTATTACTATGTCCATTCTCTCTTTCTCCAGTCGCGTGCTACAAGCACAAAGGTCATAGTAAATATAGCCACTATATAAATTGTGTTTTTATTT
>CAZXHI010000116.1:0-7409 GCA_964640555.1 uncultured Thermoplasmatales archaeon
AAGCTTAAGCGGTTGTCTTGATGAAAAAAGTAAGTTTATTGGAACCTGGACAACTTCCGGCGGAGACGGAACCATGACCTTCAATAATGATAACAAGGTAACGGTGACGGGTCAACTAGGAGACTTATCATTAAGCGGAACTTATACGTGGGCTGTTGCAGATGAAAAAATAACCTTCACTTCCGAATCAGGTGGATCAGCTGGCATTACCTTAGATTATAGATTTTCTACAGATAATCAGATGATACTTACAGGTTCTAGTGGTGGGTCTATTACGTTAACCAAAGCTTAGGCGCATTAAAATGGTAAACATAAAAATTGATTGGTCTCATATTACAATATTTTCGGTAATAGCATTCGTGGCAGGCTGGTTAATATTCGGCCTTCTAGGAGCTTATAGTATTAGCTGTTATTGTCATGGTGTTAATGGGGATAATTAAGATCAAATAATATATTTGATTTCTTGGATCTCAGAATGAGAGACAAGATAGAATGAAAGAAAAGCAGAGGCGGCAGAATATTACTGCAGCCAAAAATGTTATAATTCATCACATTCATTATAACATAGGAGAATATTCATGAAATTTAGTAAATTATATGGTTTAGATGTAGTTACATTAGACGGGTTTAAAGCTGGTGAGATATCTGGAACAGAATTAAATATAAAAAATTGGGAGGTCACACATTTACATATTGAATTATCTGATGAAGCAACAAAAGAACTTGGTTATAAAAAACCTATGTTTGGACATATAACAATATGTTTACCTGTGGGTTATGTTAAAGCCGTTGGTACTGTGGTGACGCTTACAAGAAACCTGCAAGGACTGGATAAAATACCAGAATCTAAATAAATTATAAATAATTTAAAATACACATTTTTAGTATATTGTACTATTAATACACAATATCTTTGGTATTATCAAGCTTAGGTCAATAATATTTTTGTTGCCCCTGAAAAATTGAATTTGACTTAAAAGTCCTAAATCTGACCTAAAAGTCTATATTTACAAGGCAGTAACTATTTAATAGATAACTATTTCATATTACTAAAAAATGGAGAGAGGATATAATGTCAACATTTGATACCTTAATTGATAATGAATACCTTCGTTTTCTGATAATTCTTATAGGAACAATAATTGTAGTTACTCTCTCATACGTTATACTGAAAATTATTGTAAATAGAATTGCTGGAAGAAAAAAAAGTTATGCTAAATTTATTTTAAAACAACTTTCAAAACCAGTTATATTTCTATTATTGATTATAGGTACATATTCATCAATTAGGCATTTATCTATAATAATTGAATTTCAATTTTGGGTAGATGGATTATTCTTTGTTTTAACAACCTTTGTTTTCGCATTGCTAATATGTCGAATTATATCAGTTATAATGCTTGGTTATCTAAAGATAAAAAAAGGATTTGAAAGACCACCTAGACTTATTAACATGACAGTTAGCGTTATAATTTATATTGTAGCAATTGCAGTAATTTTAGCATATTTCAAATTCGATATTACACCATTAATAGCTGGTGTTGGTCTTGGTGCATTGGCCATTGGTATGGCTCTTCAGAGCACTCTTTCTAATTTCTTTGCAGGTATGCATCTTGTATCTGATAGACCAATTGATATTGGTGATTATATTGAGATAGATGAAGATACAAAAGGTACTATCGAAGATATTGGTTGGAGGTCAACTAGAATAAGAACACTTGCTGATAATCTTCTTATTATACCTAACGGAAAACTTGCAGAAAGCAACATTACAAATTTTTCAAAACCTAAACAAGATATGTCTCTTTGGATTCCATGTGGAGTAGCTTATGGATCTGATCTTAAAAAAGTTGAAAAAGTTACATTGGAAGTAGCAAAGTATATTCAGCAGAATGTAGATGGTGCTGTAAATGATTTTGAGCCTGCTTTTAGATTTAAAGAGTTTGGTGATTCAAATATAAATTTTATAACTGTTCTGAGGGTTACTGGTCCTATGATGAGATTTATTGTTAGAAATGAGTTTATTAAAGCTCTAAAAGAACGTTTTGATAAGGAAAATATTGAGATTTCCTGGCCAATAAGAAAAATTTATAATATCAAGTAAAAGACGAGATTGAAATGATTTGGATTATTGTTGTTGTACTAATCAGTTTTTTAATATTTCTTTCTGCTTTTTTTTCTGCTGCAGAAATGGCTTTCATCTCATCAAGAAGAATTAGGGTGAAAAAAGCAATTGAGGAGGGTAATAAAAAAGCAATTCTGCTTGAATCATTAATGAAAAAACAAGATGAGGTGGTTAGCACAATTGTGGTTTGTAATAATCTTGTTAATATTAGCGCGTCAATACTTGCAGGTTATTATACAACTAAATATTTTGGTGATATTGGTATTGGTATTGCAACAGCGTTGATGACATTAGTTGTTGTAGTTTTTGCTGAAGCCATTCCAAAATCGTATGGAATTAGTAACTATAAATTTGCGTTCAAAACAGCAAGAGTACTTCAACTCATTACAATCATCTTTTCTCCTTTATCAAAATCGTTAGCATTTTTTTCCAATTTTTTTCTAAAATTAATTGGAAAAGAAAAAAAGAAAAAAGCATTAATAACTGAGGATGAAATCAAAGCCATGTTGTCTATTGGTATTGAAGATGGAACTATAGATAAAGAGGAGAAAAAAATAATTGAGGAAATATTTGATTTTGATGCAACAAAAGCTAATGAGATTTATGTTCCATTGAAAAATATTGTTAGTGTTCATGAAAATGATACCGTTGAAACATTAAAACAAATAACTGTAAAGACTGGTCATTCAAGATTTCCGGTTTATAGAAAAAGTAAAGAAGATATTGTTGGAATTGTACATATAAAAGATGCATTGTTAAAAGATAATGAAATGTTAATTCATGATATTATGAGGAATATTATTACGATTTCACCAGGTACTAGATTAGATACAATTTTTACTAAGATGCAAAAACAAAAATTTCATATGGCAATTATTAAAGCAAAAGATGGAAGTATTCTAGGAATGTTAACTCTTGAGGATTTATTGGAAGAAATTTTTGGTGAGATTCATGATGAACACGATTTTATAAAATAATTTATGGTTTAGAATTAAGAATATTTTTAATAATGATAGTTGTTATATCGATATGGTTGTGAGAGAGAATGGCAAGGTTTATTAAAAAAAGATCCAAAACAATTGGTTTACCTCCTGGCTCTATAATACATATCGGAAAGAAAAAAACGGATACTGTTAAAATCACTGTAATTGACTACGATAAAAATAAGGTTGAAGAAGAAAAAGTGGTTGATGTAAAGGATTGTTTTCCTTTTAAGGAAAAACCATCTGTCACATGGATTAATGTTGTTGGTCTGCATGATGTTGATATTATTGGTAAGCTAGGGAGTCATTATGATATACATTCTCTTGTTTTGGAAGATATCGTTAATACAGGTCAACGACCAAAGATGGAGGATTTTGATAGATATATCTATATTGTTCTAAAGATGTTACATTTTAATGAAGAGATAAATGAAGTTGAATCTGAACAAGTGAGTTTGGTTTTAGGTGGGAATTTTGTCATTTGTTTTCAAGAAAAAGAAGAAGATGTTTTTAATTCTATAAGAGAAAGAATTCGCAATGATAAGGGTAAAATTAGGAAAATGGGTGCTGATTACCTTTGTTATGTATTACTAGATGCTATTATTGATAATTATTTTACAATTCTTGAGCATATTGGTGAAAAGATTGAGGAGATAGAAGAATTACTTGTTTCAAATCCAACACCTGAAAAATTGCAGACAATTCATCATTTGAAAAGAGAATTATTGTTTTTACGAAAATCAGTATGGCCATTAAGGGAGGTTGTTAGCAGTCTTCAAAGAGGAGAATCTCCTCTAATTAATAAATCATTAATGGTTTTTCTAAGGGATCTCTATGACCATACAATACAGATTATTGATACTATTGAAACCTTCCGCGATATGGTTTCGGGTATGTTTGATATTTATATGTCAAGCGTGAGTAATAAAATGAATGAAGTAATGAAAGTTCTTACAATATTTGCAGCAATTTTCATTCCTTTAACTTTTATTGCTGGTATCTATGGAATGAACTTTAACCCTGATTTGCCATTCAATATGCCTGAATTGAATTTTGATTATGGTTATCCTATGGTATGGATTATAATGCTTAGCGTTGCAGCTATAATGTTATATTATTTTAGGCGGAAAAAATGGCTATAAACCCTATTTTTAATAGTTTTTACCATTTTTTATTCTTTAAATGAATGGACATCTCTTTGTGGAAATGGTATGGTAATATTGTTTTTGTCATATGATTCTTTAATTTTCTGTATAAGGTCTCTGCGTGTTGGCCAGTAATCACTCGTTTTTACCCATGGGCGTACGATTAGATCAACGCTTGAATCTCCAAGGTTATTGACTGCTACCATTGGTGTAGGGTCTTTTAGAACATTTTGATGTTTGTTCAACACATCCATAGTTAATTTTATTGCTTTTCCCATGTCATCACTATAGCTTATTCCAATGGTCAAATCTATCATTCTCTTATCAAAAGCAGTAAAATTTGTTATTGGGTTACCCCAGATTTTTGAATTTGGGATAATAACTCGTTTATTATCAAATGTCTTCATTGTTGTTATGCTTGTTCCTACATTAGTTATTGAGCCGCTTATTCCTCCTATATCTACGTAATCATCAACTTTAAAAGGTTTTGTTATTGCAATCATGAATCCTGCAGCAAGATTGCCTAGTGTTTCCTGAAATGCAAAGCCTATTACAAATCCTGAAACAACGGAAATACTTATTATAGCAGCTCCGACATCGATTCCTAAAAATCCTATACCAATAGAAAAAGTAAAAATAATGAGCAATATTTTTACAACTCGACTTGAAAACTCTGCAAGAATTTTCGCCATTTTAGCTTTTAACATTGTCTTACGAATATATCTACTCACGATTACGGCTATAAAATAACCTACGATAATTACGATTAATGCACTGATTATCTGAAAAAAGGTAATATCAGTAAATGGTATTTTATTTTGTAAGAAGTTGTAAATATCTTGAATATTCATTTTCTAAATCCCCAAAACCTATATTGCTTTATTGAAAATGTTACCTTCTTATATAAAAGCTATGTTTTTTTGTGTCGTGGTAACAACAAATAATTAAATATCAAAAAATCATTTAGATTAATTATGCAATGGTTAGGGTTTGAGTTGGTGGAGATACTGACACGTCAATTTATCTATCTTGTAGTAATTTTTTTAATTGGTATTATATTATTACATATTGCAACTAAAATTCTTGATTTTAAAAAAAGAAGCTTTGGAAAAGCTGCAGGGGTATTAATTACTGGTAGCGTGGTTGCTTTCTTATTAGCATTTATTCCATATGTTGGTAGAATTTTAGGTCTTATTGGATTTTGGTTTTTTATTAAGAGTTTTTATGATGTGAGCTGGGGTAAGGCAATACTTGCATGGATCATGAGTATTGTTGTTGCTTTTATTGTGGCATTGGTTATTCTTGTCTTGTTCGATATTTCAATATTATTTATACCTAATTTGTGAAGATTATGTTAAGAAAAATTGCAGCATCTATTTCATTAACATTCATCACAGCAGCATTATGGTTTATAAAGTACCAATATCCGAATTTTTATAGTTTTTTTATATTAAAAGGATTTTACACTTTTTTTGCATTAACAATAATATATATAATATTCAGAGTTTTTTTAGAAGAACTTATAGTAAAAAGGTTAAAACAAACAAAGATGAAATATTCCTTTAAAAAAACCATTTCTATTCTTTACATCCTTGTTTTTTTATTTGCTTTAGTCGCAATCTGGATTGAACAAACTGAAACGATTCTGATCTCCTATGGTCTTATAGGTGCAGGTATAGCGGTTTCTCTTCAAGATGTTTTTAAAAATTTTGCAGGTGGCATCACGATTTTTTCTTCAGGAATTTATCGTGTTGGTGATAGAATTGAAATCAATGGAAAAATCGGCGATATTATAGATATTGGAGTACTCTATACTACCATCATGGAAATAGGTGAGTGGGTAAATGGAAATCAGGCCACAGGTCGATTATCATTTATTCCTAATAGTAATGTAATTTCCAGTACTGTGAATAATTTTACAAAAGACCATAATTTCATATGGGATGAAATAAGCCTTCCAATAACCTACGACAGCGACTGGAAAAAAGCACATGAAAAAATTTATGATATTGTTAAAAAAGAAACAGAAATTATTACGGAGCAGGCGGATAAAGAAATAGGTAAACTTGGTGAAAAATATTATCTTTCAAAAAAACCTGTTGAACCTGTCATTTTTTTTACAATTACTGAAAATTGGCTAAATTTTAATATCAGATATGTAACTGATGCACGAGAGAGAAGAATTATTCGTGATAAATTAAATAGGATAATTTGGGATGAACTTGAAAAATCAAAGGATATTAAAATTGCTTCTGAAAATATTGATGTTATGCTGAAGAAAAGCTAAAAATGAAGTTTTATTTTACTGAAATAATTCGACCTTTTGTCGGTGTAATTTTAGGTATCTTTAGTTCTAGAATACCTTCATTAAGTGTTGATAGTAATTAGTACTCTTTCAAGAATTCTCTGAATTCATCCCAAAATTTCATTATTGCTCTTTACCCCAAAATTTATCTGCATTCAGGAACTTTTCTTAGACCATCGAGATTTCTAGCAAGTGTTATAACGTCTCCAACTTTTTGTATAAAACCAACTGGAAAGCAAATATTTACTTTACCAATTAAGGGTTTTCTTATGTTTAATCCTTTTATTGCATTATCAGTTAATTCAATATGGATATGAGTCACTTTCCAATTTTTAGTATCTACTTCAAGCCCAGATACTTCACCAACGTCTTTAGCGTCAAGAGATAACACCTTCATGCCATCAAATTTATTATATTTCATAATTACCTCATCCAAAAAAATAAATACCTTTATTGCTTAATTCTTTTTAGGTTTAATAATGGTTAAATTGAAAATATGGTATTATACTACTATTCGAACAGAAGATGATGAAGATAAAATATATAATAGTTATCCCAAGGATATTGAACATGAAGGTAAAAAACGAATAATAATACTTAGAAAGGATTCTTATGAAGAAGTAAAAGGCAGCGAACATATAGATCAAATGGAATAAACATTATTAAAATTACTTATTATTGTTTTTGATTATTGTCTTTAATATCGTTTAATCTTCATTGATTTTTGAAAAACACTCTTTGCAGACGTTCTTATGTTTACTGTTTTTATAGCTTTTAAGAGTATTTCCGCAAATATCGCATGTTCTTTCTTCTATTTCTTCTTCGACCTTTTTTTTAAATCTATCAAATAA
>CAZXHI010000117.1:0-14182 GCA_964640555.1 uncultured Thermoplasmatales archaeon
CAGAACAAGAGCTGGTAATGCAACCAGGGGCAAAAGAACAAAAGATCAAACCGAAGGCAATAAGGACAAAACCTAAAGAAATCACAAGGGATGATGGAAGGGAGAAAACTCTCCAGAAAATAAGACGCCAACAGCAAAAACAAAAGAAGAAATTAGGGATTTAAATCACATTTCAATAAAATTTGAAAAAACCAATCATTGATAGTAACTATTTTTACAACAAAAGACTATAAACCTTTTATTCCATTATTCCCAAATACTACCTTACTAGTAAATTAGGGAATAGAAAAGGAATAGCGCTATGATTAATTCAACCTCCTCTAACAAAAAACCTTTAGTTGGGTTCTTCCCACTGTTCTACAATCTTGCTGAGACCGGTCGTGCTGTTCTTGCTGCAAAACGCTACATAGAACATGGTGGACAAGCAATTTTCTTTAGTCATGGTGGGGAATATGAAAAATTGGCCCGAGATATGGGGTGCAAAGTTGTCAAAGTAGATCCAATATATTCAGAAGAATTCATAGATGATCTGTGGAAGTATTCTAGACTTGAAAAAATGGGAGCACCGTTTCCAGAGAAAATATTAAGAGAACACGTGGAAGCAGAGCTAGCAGCTTACAAACAAACTGGTGTGGAACTTATCCTTACAACCAATAATTTTCCCTGCAGTATATCGGCAAGGGTTGCAGGAATTCCTTTGATATCCATAACGCCAAAGGTTATCGGAAAATTTACCAAATATCCTGACGATGCGGAATTCCTTCTAACACATCTTATTCCCAAATCACTAAAACTCAAGGTTCTTAACTGGTATTTTCCCAGAAGTAAAATATGGTCTCGCCCATTTAATAAACTTGCAAAAAACTACGATTTACCAGGTTTTCACAATTCAAGTGATATAGCTAAGGGAGATTATACTTTATATACTGATTTTTTGGAACTGTTACAACTATCAGAATCAGAGGTAACTCCCAGCGAATTTTATATCGGTCCGATTTTTTTGGATGAATTATTCAATAAAACATTACCTAAAGGACAATCAGATGATAAAATCAAACAACATCTTCAAAAACCTGGCAAGTCAATTCTTTTCTCCTTGGGAAGTTCAGGAAAAAAAGAATTTTTCCTCAAAGTACTTACGGCACTAAATAAGACCAATTACAATGTCATAGCTGTCTACGCCTCTGTTCTATCAGAAGATGAACTACCAGTTGTTAATGACAATATTATTTTGAAAAAATTTGTACCATCAATTAGAGAATTGAATCATGATGTAGACCTTGCAATCCTCCATGGTGGTCAAGGAACTGTTTACACTGCAGCGTATGCTGGCAGGCCAGTTATTGGTTTTCCTATGCAATTTGAACAACATCTCAATTTAGAGGTGCTTGTTAAACACGGAATGGCTCGTATTGAGTCAAGAAGATATTTCAAAGAACAACTCTTTTTAAAAGCAATCGAGGATGTTTTTGATAATTATGATGTTTATCTAAAAAACGCTCAAAAACTTGCCAGTAGGTTACCAAAACCAGAAGGGGATAAAAACGCAGCTGGGATACTGTTGAATATAATTGATCAAGGCATGTAAATATCTGTACCACCAGCGCATATAAGTAAGTTAAATTCTAGCTACCAATCAAAATCTTCCTCATATCCAAGTTCTATTAATATCTCCCCGGCCATGTGTTTAAACATTTCTTTTTCCTTTTCAGTCATGTCTTTCTTCCATCGTCCTATAGTCTTCCTATAGATTGGTTTTCCCACCTCAATGTTCTGCAAATGTTTCTCATCTTTTTCGTATTTGTAGAAATTGAGTATTTTGTCTTCGGCAATCATTTTCAACCCTAAGAATTTGAATATTTTTTCCATAGTATTTACCGGATTATCCACTAAATCCTCATATTTAATCTCAATATATCTATCGGATTTTCTCCATTTCTTACCTTGGTTTATGCATGATACCCATCGTCTGATGCACCAATCAAAAGGGTTTTTTGTAATATTTGGGACAATTTCCCCTTTTACCATTTTTCTTTTGGGGTGTGTCCTTAATGAACATGAAGCATCTCTTCCGTCTCTAATCACGTGAATAAATTTCATATTTGGGAAATAACGGAACAGTTCATCTATGATTATAATGTGGAACGGATGTTTTAGTGCGACAAATTGCTTGCCTTCTTTTTGCATATATAACTTCAAAACGTTTTCTGCAAAATAGGCAAGGTCTTTATGTTTAGTTTTTAATGTGCTGATTTCTTCTGCAGAGAAACCAAAGATGTTTTCTAAAATACCATTGTTTTTTATCCACATAAGTATGTTGTATTCATTCTTTGGTGATGCAATCTCTGGATGTATGCCAATTAAAGATCGTACTAGTGTTGTACCACTTCTTGGACAACCTCCGATAACTATTGGATTCAAATTTGAGGTGTATTTTAATTTCTTTGTGAACAGCCAAGCCTTAAATCGAAGAGTTTCAAAAATTGCTGTTTTTCTAGATATTCTGTAGATCAAAGCATCCATAATCCTATATTTTTTCAGGTTGCTCGTTAATTTCTGCATAATGCCTCGTTTCTTGGATTGATGTGTGACAATGATGGGGAGACTCTTGAAATCATGTCATGAAGAACAGATAATAATATCCAAGAGGATATTTCCTTTGACATTGCCTATCACCGCCTATATGCTTATCAAATAAATATTTTTCTTGATAGTGCTATTTACTTACCGTCCAGTACAAAATAAATTGAAATGATAAATAACGATGTATTAGGTACAAGATGAAAATATGTTAGGATGATTTTGAGAAATAAGTAAAACCTTTTTAAGTTGGCAAAGGTATTTCTTTCAAGATAAAAAGAGTATGAGCAACAACATGGTCGGAACAATGGTCACGGATAAACCAGTTGTGGGGTTCTTCCCTCTGTTTTATAATCTTGCTGAAACAGGACGTGCTATATTAGTGGCTAAACGATACGTGGAACTTGGTGGTAAAGCAGTATTCTTCAGTCACGGTGGGAAATACGAATACTTGGCAAAGGATTTAGGATATGAAATAGTGCGAGTCAATCCCATTTATACCGAAGAATCTATAACAAAAATAATAAAAATCAACCGGGGAGAACAAAGGGGAATAGCCTACGATGAATCTTTTTTGAGGAAGGCTGTAAAAGAAGAGATTGCAGCATATAAAAAAACAGGAGTGGAAATGGTGGTATCATTTGTAAATATTCCCTGTTCGATATCTGCTCGCGTAGCAAGGATGCCGCTGGTCTGTGTTTCACCAGCACCGGGAAATTTCCATCTAAGGGTTCCCGATAATTTCGAAAACAGTTTTACCCGTTTAATCCCACAATCATTAAAGGTTCCAGTGCTAAATTTGTATTTTAATAGGAGTAAAAAATTTTTAAAACCATTTAATACGGTCGCCAGAGAGCATCATTTGAAGCCATTTAAAAGCACGGTGGATGTGGTGCATGGCGATGTGACGCTAGGAACAAATTTTTTGGAGTTTATCAATGTCTTTCCTAATCAACAGCTATTTCCAGATGAGGATTATATTGGAATTATATCTCTTGAGGAAGTGTTTTCAGAGCGGTTTTCGGAAGAAAAAGCAAAAACAATAGAACATGATATTACACAACATTTAAACAAGTCTGAAAAATCGATTCTCCTGACTATGGGCAGCAGCGGTGACAAAAAGTTCTTCCTTAGCATATTGAATGCACTAAACAAAACTAATTACAGGGTTATTACTGTATATGCAAGCATACTAAATGAAAACGAATTGCCAATTGTCAATGAAAATATACTTTTAATGAAGTTTGTACCATCCATTCAGAAACTTCATAAAATGGCAGATCTCACAATCATGCATGGTGGTCAAGGAACCGTCTATGCTGCAGCATATGCGGGCAAGCCAGTTATTGGCTTTCCAATGCAGTTCGAACAACATCTCAATCTGGAAAAAATGGTTGGCCATGGCGTGGGTTTTATGTTATCTAGGAAATACTCCAAGGAAAAGCACCTCTTGAATGCAATAAAAGAGATATTTGACAATTATGACATCTACTTAAAAAATGCACAGGCACTAGCAAAAAAACTGCCACAACCCAAAGGAGATAAAAACGCTGCAAGAAGAATTGCCGAAATTCTTCAAAAAAACTAGCGACTATTCTGGTTTTATGGGAAGGGTTATAATATACGGCAACTATCCAAATACAGTATCTTCATGGAGTTAAAAACAATGATCACTGAAAATAATCTAACTTCAAAGCGCCCCGTAGAAATCGGGATATTTGAGATACGTCGTCACATACCAATTTTATACACTTTCAGCAGGATCTGTAAAACAAGCAATACTAATGTGACTATATTTACAACTAAAGAACTATACCTTCGACTTGAGACCTATCTGACAGAGAAAGATAAAAAAAATTATGACATTATACTCAAAGAAGATAACGAGACTTTTTGTTCTTTTGTTAAACGTGTCGAGACAATATGTAATAAAAAAATTGATGTACTGTTTATAAACACCATCCATGAAACCCTTCTTGACCTTATCTGTTATCTTGGATTTAATCCAAAGTCCAAGACCATTCTTCTTGTACATCATGTCAATGCCTGGTTGAAACCCCGGCTAATATTCGATATAAAACATCCGATAAGAACTGCTGACACCAATCTTGCATCTATGTTAATCCGTAGATTCATATTTCCTAAATTTGACGCTATTAATGTCATATATCACCCACTCAAAGGTTACATCAGAGCAAATACCAATTACGAAAGGGAGATATTTACACTACCGACTTCCATCTTTGAAAATGCCAAAACGGTGAAGAGGCAAGAAGATGAAGGAAAACTAAAGATTGTGATTCCAGGTTTAATCCAGGAACATCGAAAAGATTATGGTACTATCTTTCCTGCCTTTGAAACTCTCTTTAAACACCACAAAGAAAGAATCAAACTATCTGTCCCGGGACTTCCCGTTGGTAGGTTTGGCAGACAGATCTATAACAAATTCAAAGACATGGAGCAAAAAGGATGTGATGTTGAAATATTCGATCATTTTGTCCCCGATGACACTTTTGAGGATATACTTATACAAAGCGATATTATTTTGGCACCCATCAGAATCAAAACAAGAGCAGATGGGGATATTGAAGAGATATATGGAAAAACTGTTGGGAGTGGCGTTGTATTCAATGCAATTCAATATGCCAAACCGATTACTGTGCCAGCCGAGTTTAATATGTTGCCTGAGCTAGAAAGTTCTACATTGAAATATTCAGATTCAATAGAACTTGAGAATATAATGACAAAATTAATGTCAAATTCTGAAAAATTGCAAGAGTTAAAGAGAGAGGCACTGATCAACTCGCAAAAATTCTCTCTGAAAAATCTACAGGACTACTTTGAAAAAAACATATTAACATGGTTAGGCGAACGTTGAGTCTTTCTGTTGATTTATTTACCCAGTTGTCCGTCAGGTTAAAACTTTTTTCTCAGCTCCCGAATCTTTTCTAGTTCGGATTTTGCCAGGGTCTGCTTGCCATAAGAATAGGAAGCCCAATCTATTTTTTCTGCGATTGGTTTCTCTATGAAAACATCCTCATGAACTTTCCCGTCAACACTGCTTGGTATCGGAATACTCATAGCTGTAAAAATCATGGGCAATACATCTTCAACAGACATATTGCTGACTTCATAGTTTGATTTAATTCCTTTGCCATGTGCAAAGAACACCCCATATTGGGAATGATCACCAGAACGTCCAGAAGGATCTTCGCTAAAAAGATATGGAATATGCCGTTTTCTTGATTTCGACATATTACTCGTCCTGTTTGGAAATCGTATCCATTCACTTGCAGTAACTCCTTTTTTCAAATCAAACACGAGGTCTGGAGGGTCCTTCGCATCTTTACTATATGCTTCGTTCCATCTATACACGTTCTCTACGATTTGCTTTCCATCTTCTTGATCTTTCAATTCTCTAAGGAGCTTACTTACCTCTTTGCATACCTTGATATAATCTGCTGCTTCTACTATTCCTTCCTTGTATTTGTCTTTACGGCATATTTGAATACCGCGACCATCTGCTGTAGAAAATGCTTTGGTTTTAGAAAAATCAATGAGTTTTGCTTTTGAAGAACCTGAAAGGAGCAGTTTCCTGATTGCTTTTGATTCTCTGAGAAACTTTGCAGGTAGCATTCCCAAAAACCAGTTGATGGCTCTGTAAATCAACGAATAAAATTGAGGAATTGGACTATCATATGGATCCTGGGATGGTGTCAAAAAATTGGCGTTATATAGTACGTTATCTGGATATACTATTTTTTTGATCTCTTCAAAGCCATGATCAGAGACAACAAAAAATAAGGCATCTGGTGTTCTGTTCACAATCTTGCCAATAAGTTCATCTACCTTTTGATAGCATGAGAGCAATAGGTCCTTTTTATCAAAGAGAAAATGCTGTGCAGTGTCTGTGCCACGAAAAACAATCATAGTGAAATTCCAATCTAATTCACTCATAAGATTTAATCCAACCTGTGAGCGGGAGGTCATTTGTCTGTTAATATGATTAAGTAGTTTTTCGGGAGCACGTTTTTTCATGCGCGAACGTGAAAAATCCTCCAGCCAAAACTGTTCTAGCTCATATTCACCCAGATCATCTTTGGCCAATCGCTCTCTGATGTCTTTAGGGTATGTGAAATTAGAATCGCGAGATGGAGTAAGCAAACCTGTAATCATTGTACCATTGATCTTTTCAGGCGGATAAGTACCGGGAACATTAACTACGATACTTTTCATTCCAATGTCTGTTAAAAAACTCCAAATGGCTGGAACCTTTCTATGGCGAGAGTTTATGAGGTGTGGTTCGAGGGTACCAGTGCTTTCAAAGCCATAGATTCCATGTTTTCCTGGGTTGCAACCAGTAATTATTGAGGTCCATGCAGGTGCACTAAAAGGAGGTGTGGTCGATTTAAGTTTTCCCCATGTCCCGTTTTCTCGTAATTTCTTAAAATTTGGGAGTTTCCCCTCGCTCATCCATTTATCTATGAGATCAGGAGTTGCTCCGTCAACACCAATTAATACTACCTTCTGCATGATCTCTCTACCCATTCTGATTTTAAGATTAATTTTCTCTCGTATTTACCTTCCCCCATTATATACTTTGCCGAAGGGTGTTCCAATGAAGATATTTTCATCTTAGCAGGGGCAGTTCTAAAAATCTATTAATATGCTTTCTCATACCCATAATCAGTAGAATAGATATGAGACGCATGAAAAATATAGATTCAACAGCAGATTTAGACATACAATATCTAGACAAAATAAAAAATATCTCGTTTCAACCCGTATTTATCATGGGGTTACAGCGATCAGGAACAAGCATACTCTACAAAATGCTAGGTGCAACTAACTGTTTCAACGTTGTCATCGCATACCACATTGTCAAGTACAATGAACTTCTGCACAATCACATAAACAATCTAGAGGACAATGCAAAGGACAATTTGTCAGAATTTTTTAGACATCAATCTCAAATGACTCGCGGAATCGACCGATTGCAGATAACTCCTGGTTTTCCTGAGGAATATGGTTTCCTCCTTGCTCAAAAGACCAAACAATCCCGACTAAACCAGAACAGTCTATCGCTCTTCACAGAGTTATGTAAAAAAATTCAATTTATCTCGGATTCCAAAAAACCTCTTCTTCTGAAAAACCCGTTTGATTTCTCTAATTTTACATATATTCAGAAAGCGTTCCCCAACTCAAAATTCATATTTATCCACCGAAATCCTATGAATACGCTCAACTCTCAGCTCAAAGCAATGCGAACTCTTTTGCAGAATAAAAGCGCATATATGGCCATGCTGTCCCCATGGTATAATCAGGTTTTTAACAGCAGTATTCGACTTCGTTATTATCGATTTCTTTATTCCTCGCACACTCCACTCAGAGCAACTTCGGCAATCAGAAAGATAGCAAAAGAGACTGACATTTTTTTAGAAAACGTTGATCTCATACAAAAAGATGAAGAATATATCAATGTGCGGTATGAAGATCTATGTAGAGACCCGCAATCAACAATCATGGGCATTATGAAATTTTTAGATTTGCCGTTGCAATCAAATCTTAACTATCGTGATTTTATCAAACCAAGAAAAACTGTGTTATTAGAGGAGTTGCAGCAAAGAGAAAAATTCATATCCAAAAGAATGGATAAATATCTTACGTACTGCAAACATACAACAGAAAGTTCTTCACAAGAGGAGGGAATAGATTGATACTTCAACTTCCAGAATATCCTCATTTATAACCTAGTTTTTTCAGGTTTTCTCCTAGATATATGTTTACCAATGCTTTTTCCACGACATTTAGATTTTTTTTCCATTTTCCAACACTTGATGAAAAAACTGGTTTACTCGGCGAATGCCGAAGTGGATGTTTCTCTATTTTCTGGTCGTCTTTTGATTCTTTATTGAAATTAAACCAGAAATCATGGTCGGATTTGTAGTGCTCAAGAAGTCCTGGTGTCCAGTCCTCTCCAAGGAATTCCACAATTTTTTTTGTCTCATGTTCGGGACGAGTGACCAAATCTTCATACCTAGTCTCTATATAGCGGTCTTTTTTGAATCTAGTGCGATATGTATAGGTTAATTCAACACTGCGATTCCAGTTTTTTATCCCTGAGAGAACAGTTTTGCTGCCCCATCGCTGCTTAAATGAACAGACTACATCCCTACCATCTCTGATGACATTAATAAATTGACAGTTTGGGAAAAATTTGTCTATAATGTCTACATAAAAAATGTTTTCAGGGGTTTTTTCAGCCCATCTTTTTTTGTTTTTCATCTTAAGATAGTTGTTCGTGAAGAGTGTAAGAATTTCTTGTATTTTTTGATCTAGTGATTGTTTTTCAATACCATATGGTCTTAACATTTCCCATCTTTCACCAATTTTCTCTCTTAAATTTTTCATGTTTTTAATAAGATGTGTTTCAGGTCCACAGCAAATATTTGGATGTGAATCAAGAATTACTCGCATCAGTGTCGTTCCTGATCTAGGGCAACCGATGATGAAGATCGGTGGTTTTTCCATATAATACCGGGGGATGTAGAACTATATTATGCTAATAAATTTTTGTAAAATTCTATTGTTGGTGTCAACTTATCTTGTCAAGCAAATACTTTAGGTTGTGAAGAATAAAAATTATCTCATATTTTGAAAAGTTATTAATTCGATATCTACATTCCAAGGTAACATCATATCATAAAGATAAAGTGTATTGATTATGAATAACAAGTCAAATGCCAGCCGACTAGGAAAAGAACCAGTTAAAAAACTTCTCCTGCGATTATCTATCCCTGCTACAATCGGATTGATCGTCGGTACAAGTTACAATTTAGTTGATACAATTTTTGTTGGTAGACTTGGTATTGCCGCTATTTCCGCTCTTTCAATAGTGTTTCCAATACAAATGATTCTTGCTGGTATAGCAACTGGTACGGGCGTTGGATCTCAATCTTTAATTTCACGTTTACTTGGAAAAAATCAGAAGGAAAAAGCAAGTCAGACTGCGGGTAATTCGATTATCTTAGCTGCAATTTTTGGGGTTATTGCTACCCTTATAGGTCTCTTTTTCTCAGAGGACATTATCAGATTGTTTATCAGTGATCCAAATATCATAAATCTTGGTGCATCATATGTCCGAATCATTCTTTTGGGGTCATTTTCATTATTCTATCTTAGAGCAGGTCTTAATATCCTCAGGGCTCAAGGAAATTATCTGCTGCCGATGTTTATACTGATTTTAACTGCCTCTCTGAATATTGTTTTGGATCCATTCTTAATCTTTGGTTTGTGGGAGTTTCCAGCGCTTGGAGTGGAAGGTGCAGCCATTGCAACTGTTGCATCTAGGATTATCTCCTGCATAATGGTAACGGTTATTTTGTTGAGCAAAAGAAATGAGGTAGATATAACACTGAAAGGATTTGCACTTGACACAAAAATAATCAGAAACATATCTGTTGTTGGCGTTCCAACGATAATGATACATTTAGTAATGAGTATAACAATCGCAGGGACAAATAAGATACTTGAAGGGTTACCTCTTGCTGCAGTTTACATTGCCATTGTCGGTATTTATTTCAAGCTTCAATCTTTTGTTTTGACGCCAGTGCTTGGTTTGAATCGAAGTTTTGTCCCAATCATTGGGTACAATTATGGTGCAAAAAACTACGATCGGATCAAAGAGGCAGTAAAAATTGCAATGTTGTTTTCCATCTCTGTATCTTTTATTGCTTTTTTGGCATTTCAATTGATTCCAGGGGAACTTATTAAACTGTTTAATTCAGATTCTGTGTTAGTAAACACAGGTGTCGAAGCGTTTCGTCGTATGAATCTTATTTTCTTCGTAGTAGGTCCAGCAGTTATTGTCATCTCGTTTTTCCAGGGTATTGGTAAAGCAACGAAGGTATTTGTGGTCCTTGCGATACGGCAGGTTATTGTGTTCTTTCCCGTTTTGTATTTACTTACTGTCCAGTCTGGTCATCCTACTCTCTGGTTTGCGTTTCCTATTGCAGATGCGATTGCTATAATCGTTGGTGTCATCTTGACATTTCCTGATTTCAAAAAGTTAGGTATAATTGATATGCTTTTAAATCATAAACCATAGTTTATTAACACAATGAATATGACATTTTTCGAATCGTAGCACTAGCAATCAGTTAGAGGATTCAATAAATTTTTCAAATTCTGACATATTTTTATTATTTCTGGATTCTGTAAGAGAGATAATGAACCCATAAAAACCGGTAAGAACATCGGTAAATAAATGACCTGCAAGTGAAAGCACTACTGCTTTTTCTGGTGCAACACCATACAACGAGAATAAGAACACCAAGGTTGCCTCTCTTGTACCCAAACCTGCTGCAGATATCGGTATAAACGCAATAATATTTGCTATTGGGTACAGCACAAGAAATAGGAAATATGGTACCTCGATATCGAGTGATATTCCAATTATGTAAATTTGAGAATATATAATAATCCAGGCGGGTATTCCAAGAAGAAATGGCAGAATATAGTCTCTAATTCGTGGGAAATCGTTATAGAATGTGTCCACAAATTGATCCATATGGCCTGCGAATCTTTTTGGAATGAATAGTTTAATCAGAAAGTGAAAAGTTTTCTCTCCGCGTTCTTTTTTAATAAAAAAAGCGTAAATTAAAACGCTTGTACCAACAAAAATACAGGCTCCAAAAAATATCTCAGGGTATTGATCTGCAACAAGGAAGGCGCCAATCAGCATCATAATGTAGAGAGACATGCCATGTACTGCAGTCTCAATAGTTGAATTCACAAATAGCTTCCCCAGCGGCTCTTTCGTCGCGTCTTTCATATATGGAATTCGTATCATTTGCCCAAGATAACCAGGCGTTACAGATCCATAGAAATACCCAATCAAAAAAATCTTCAACGACTTCAAGAAGCTTACTTGGATTTTCTGTTTTTTTAGGAGCAATTGCCATTGCGTATTTCTGATTAGTAATCTTGGAAACGTAAGAGCTGCAGCAATAAAAATATATATTGGTGAAATCTTCAAAAATGTAGCAATAATTTTCTCGGGACCAATGTCAATAACCAGGTAGATTAGTATAAAAAGGCCAATAACCGGAACAATTTTTTTGAAGTATCTTATAACTCTTTGTTTTCTTGTTTGTGGTTGTAATTTTTTACCTGGTTGTGCCATATGATCTTCCGGTGACTTGTATATCTTGATAACAATATTCCTGTTATTTATTTATCTATTAGCCGGGTTGGCAGAGGTAGAGTTAGTAGGATTTCTTCGTGGAATTTTAATTTACTCACCTAGTGTTTGGACTAATCAAAAAAGCTGATTAGAAACCAATTCTGATGGAAATCGTGATATTATTTACAAAATATTTAAATTAAGTTATAATATATCAAATATCAAATCCTAAATTTTTAAGGGAGAAACGGATGGATATGTTGTGTTAAACAAAAAGATCCTGTTTAGAAGACTTATGGTTTTTAGCATAATATGTTTTTTTATTGGAACGGCCATGCCACATGCAATGTATAACTGTATAGCAACGACAGCATTTACCGATTTAGACAACGTAAAAAAAATTCAAGAAACTAACGGAAAGATTGGATTTGCTAATGAATCCGAATTTCCAGCTACAGGATTTTTTAATGTACAAAGGAAAGACGGTATATGGTGGTTAATTACTCCAGAGGGTGAAAAATTCTATTCAGTTGGAGTTGCATTTGTTGAACTTGGGGATTTCTATTACGGTAATATTTCTGGCTGGATTGACATGACTCAAGATAGACTGAATGAATGGGGATTCAACACGTTAAATGGGGGAGATAGCGATTTTTTTCCAGATATGCCTCATATCTACAAGTTTAGTTTTAAACAAATAATGGCAGAGGACGGTTGGGATCATCGCAGGATTCCGGATGTTTTTGATAAGGGGTGGCAGGAGCAGGTAAGAAGTATAATTAATGAAACTGCAAAAAATTTGAGGAATAATTCAAACATCATTGGTTATCAGACAGATAATGAGATGAAATGGGGACCGGATGTTGTAGATGTCGATACTCTCCTTGAGACCTATATGGCTGCAAACAAAAGTACTTCTGGGAAGATTAAAACCGTGGATTTTTTTAGAGAACGATATGACAATAAAACAGACGATTTCAATCATGTATGGAATATGGATATTGAAGATTTTGATGATCTTTTTGATCATACGAGATTCGGTATTAAAGGATGGAAGATAAGAGATGGCAGAGCAAAAGATGATATCGACATTTTCTCCAGACTTGTCGCAAAAACATACTTTAATTTTACCAATTCAGCACTTAAAGCAGCGGACCCTAATCATTTGAATTTGGGTGTGCGCTTCTTCTTCCAAGGGGTACCAATTGAGGTTCTTGAGGAATGTGGTAACTATGTTGATGTGATAAGCGTCAATTATTATCGAATGAATGTATGGGTATACGATCCATCAGTGCATATTTACTCTGAATTATTTGGTTGTGTCTCGCTTGATGACTGGATGTATAGATATCATGCCATGACTGGTAAACCTTTGCTTTCAAGCGAATATTCCTTTCCAGGAAGAGACAGTATTTGGCCAATTATTCCAAAGACTGAACTGATGGAGCGAGGTATAATCATATCTGCTAAATATGCATACTCCCAAGAAGGTCGAGCGGATCTTTTTGAGTGGTATGCGAAAAAGTGTCTGAATACTCCATATTTGATTGGACATACTTGGTTTAGTTATCGAGATAAACTGAATGTAGTGAATTGGGGTTTGGTAACTCTTTGGGATGAACCGTATGAACCTCTTGTTGAACGAATGACTAAAATCAACAGGAATGCAACTGAACTTCACGAGAACGCCTCTCTTATGCAAAAAGTTAAAAAATCGGCAGAAAATGATTTTCAATTTGCGGTAAATCAAATATTTTTCAATAACTGCATGAAAGAACTAAATACCACTCTTACACAAGATGAAAAAATTACATACGCTAATGATTATAAAACATTAGATTACAATATCAAGAGGAAGGATTATACATCCCGCTATAACACTAAAATTTCTAAGTATGTAGGTGGAGAAAGTACCCTTTATGTTGGAGGTGGCGGATCCGGTAACTACAGCAAGATTCAAGATGCAATTGATAACGCAAGTGATGGTGACACTGTATTTGTTTACAATGGTACCTATGGTGAATTAATACATGTAGATAAATCAATTACTCTCCTTGGTCAAGATAGAAATGAAGCGATCATAAGTGGAATCTATGAAGAATCAGACAGTGAAAGTGTGGTGATAACAGTTGCATCTGATCATGTAAAAATAATGGGGTTTACGATTACTGGTGAGGGAGGTTATTTCCTCGATTTCTTCCTCCGTACTTGTTCGGGCATTTCCATTGATAAATATGATAATTGTACGATAAGCAGAAATATTTTGAATAATCTGGGAAACTGGGGAATCAGAGCAAGACAAAGCAATAACAATACAATTACTGATAATATAATATACAATGTACTTAATAAAATTGGTTGTAATATATTTATTGATAGCTCCGACAATACATGTATAAAAAATAACATATTGTTAAA
>CAZXHI010000118.1:0-12562 GCA_964640555.1 uncultured Thermoplasmatales archaeon
AACATTTCCTAAGCGAAAAATCCCCCACGCTAAAACCCCACAGTATAAAAACAGCTTAAAACTAGTTGATATTGAGGAACGACATGTTAGTAAGAAAAGAAATCATTTATACAACGATCAATGTTTTGAACTCTGATTTAGGATTCTAGCATTAATTTAAGAAGTATTAGGGTTTAAATTTCTTTTTTTAACCACAAAAATGTGAAATGAAAAAATTCATGGTTTTTCTCCTGTTGAAACCTTAGTTATGCAGGGGAAGGGATTCGAACCCTCGGACTCCTTCGAGACAGGATGTCTCATCGAACCCTTATGATTTAGATGTTGATCTTAAGTCCTGCGCCGTTGGCCAGGCTTGGCTACCCCTGCAATTGTTGAGTGCGGACACCGGGAATCGAACCCGGACTGAGGGCTTGGAAGGCCCTAATCATAACCACTAGATCACATCCGCATGCAGGTTAGGGGAAAACGTCTAGGTGTTTTTCAAGGTTTTGGAAAAATGTTCCTCAGTTGGATTAACTTCGGAAAGAAGTGCTTGATTTGGGTTATATTATTGGCAGTATCTCTAAAGAGACACTATGCAATATTTGTTTTGATATGTCTTGATTTTTGAGCCCAAACAGCCCTCTTCCGTTTTCAATCCTTTTTCTTTTTATCATCACTTTTTTTCTTATCGTCTTTTACTTTGTAATCAGCATCAATAGTCTTGTCATCACCTGATGGATGACCTGACCATGTTTCCTTGCTATCTCCCTTGGGGGCAGCTTGTTGTTGAGCAGCTGCTTCTTGTGCTGCTTGTTGATATATAGCGGTTGATGCTTTTTGTATTGCTTTTGAAAGTTCCTCAGTTTTTTCTTTTATCTTATCAGTGTCTTCTTTAGTTAAAGTTTCTCTCAACTCTTTTAATGATTTTTCTATGTTTTCTTTATCATCATCTGATATTTTCTCTTTCAATTCATCAAGTGTCTTTTGTGCAGTGTGTGCAAGAGCGTCCCCATTGTTTCTTATTTCAACTTTTTCCTTTTGTTTTTTATCTTCTTCTGCGTGTTTCTCAGCCTCTTGTTTCATCCGTTCTATGTCTTCATCTGAAAGTTTTGTGGAACCCGTAATGTTTATTGATTGTTCTTTTCCTGTTCCATTGTCTTTTGCTGAAACATTAATGATGCCATTGGCATCAATATCAAATGTTACTTCTATTTGTGGGATACCTCGTGGCGCGGGAAGTATACCATCAAGATGAAATCTGCCTAGACTTTTGTTATCTGTGGCCATTGGTCGTTCGCCCTGAAGCACATTTATTTCAACACTTGGTTGATTATCAGCGGCTGTAGAGAATATCTTACTTTTTTTTGTTGGAATTGTTGTGTTACGTGGTATAAGTTCAGTTGCCACACTACCCAGGGTTTCGATACTAAGTGTGAGTGGTGTGACATCAAGTAAAACAATATCTTCGTCTATATCGCCAGATAGAATACCTGCTTGTATGGCTGCACCTATCGCAACGCATTCCATTGGGTCAACGTCTCGTTTTGCTTTTTTACCAAAAATCTCTTCTACTTTCTTTCTAACTAGCGGTATTCTTGTGGTTCCACCGACTAATACTACATAATCGATGTCTGATGGTTTAAGTTTTGCATCTTTTAATGCCTGTTTGCACGGTTTTTCTGCCTTGCTTAATAGGGGTGTGATTATTTCTTCAAATTTTGCGCGTGTAAGTTTAATTTCAAGATGTTTAGGTTCATTATCTATAACCGTTATGTAAGGAAGATTAATATCTGTCTGAAGTGTTGATGATAGTTCCATTTTTGCCTTCTCGGCTGCTTCTAATAAACGTTGCAGTGATTTCGGATCATCTCTAAGATCGATTTCATTTTTCTTTTTGAACTCATTAGCTAGATAGTCAACAAGTGCTTGATCCATGTCAGATCCGCCAAGCTGGGTATCACCGTTAGTGGATAATACCTCAAAGACGCCTTCACCTACCTCCATAAGTGTGATATCAAATGTCCCACCTCCAAAATCATACACAGCTATCTTATGATCGCCTTTTTTATCAAGGCCATATGCAAGTGATGCGGCTGTGGGTTCGTTGATAATACGTTTAACAGTTAGACCGGCAATGTCTCCCGCATTCTTTGTCGCCTGGCGCTGGTCATCATTGAAATATGCAGGAACTGTAATCACTGCATCAGATATTTTCTCACCAAGGAAATCCTCAGCGTCCTTTTTTATTTTCTGAAGAATAAATGCACTAATCTGTTCTGGAGTATAATTTTTACCATGAACTTTAGTTTTTTCACCTGTGCCCATTTTACGTTTTATGCGATGTACAGTACCCTCTGGGTTAGTAACCGCCTGACGCTTTGCAGTTTCTCCAACAAGCATCTCACCATCTTTTGTGAATGCCACAACAGATGGAAAATATGGTTGTCCTTCAGCACTTTTAATAATGGTTGGTTTACCAGCCTCCATGATGGCTACCTCAGAATTTGTAGTTCCAAGATCTATACCTAAAATTTTTCCCATACGGTTTCACACTCCTTATTCATTTTACTTTATTTTTTGCAACAATAACTTGAGAAGGTCTCAAAAGTTTATCATCTATGAGGTATCCTTTTTTTACCTCTTCTACTATTGTTCCATCTTTACAATCATTTTTTTCTATAGTGGTAACTGCATGATGAATATTATGGTCAAATATTTTTCCCACACAGTCTATGTATTTTATTTGCTCTTTTTCAAAGAAATTTTCCATATTATTTAACATTAGTTTAATCCCATCTTTTGGGCTTTTATCCTCATAAGCCTTTTTTAGAAGTTCTTTAAGTTCAATTAATTCTGAGAGATATCTTTTTCTTGTTTCATTTTCTCTATATTGTGATTCTTTTTCTGTTCTTTTCTGATAGTTTTGTAAATCTGCGTAGCTGCGAAGTAGTTTGTCATCTTTCTCTTTTGCTTCTTGCTTTAGCTTGTTTATTTCATCTTTCAGTTTATTTAGTTCCTTTCTTAAACTATCAGTTTTTTTATCGCATTTGTTTTTCCTTTCGTCATTTGGTTTTTTAGTTGACATGTTAAATAAAAAAAAGAAAAGAAAGGTTGGATTATTCTAGTAATCCATACCGCCCATACCTGGAGGCATACCACCCATTCCGCCTGGAGGCATACCGCCTGGTGCTCCGCCGCCGCCTTTTGATGCTATGACGTCATCGATTCTAAGTATCATAGTTGCAGCTTCTGAGGATGCCTCGATCTCTTGAAGACTTACACGTAATGGCTCTATGACTCTGTTTTTGAGCATGTCCTCTACTTTCCCGCCAAGTACATTGATACCTGCGTATTTGTTTCCTTTTTTGTGCTCATTTCTTAATCCAAGCATCATGTCAATTGGGTCAAGTCCTGCGTTTTCTGAGAGTGTTTTTGGCACAATCTCTATTGCATTTGCGAATGATTCAATTGCCATTTGTTGCCTGCCTCCAATTGATGGTGCATAGTCTCTGAGGACCATTGCTATAGCGATAGCAGCTGCTCCTCCTCCTGCGGTCATCTTACCATCTTCAAGGGCAACCTTAACAACTGAAAGTGCGTCATGTAATCCTCTTTCTAGTTCATCTATGATGTGATCTGTAGTGCCACGGATTAGTATGGATACGGCTTTTGGGTTCTTACAATCAGTAACGAAAGTCATTTTGTCATCGCCGATTTTCTTTTCCTCTACATTACCTGCTTTACCAAGATCTTTTTGGGTTAGACCATCAATATTTGCTACAATCTTTGCACCGGTTGCTTTTGATAATTTTTCCATGTCGCTCTTTTTGGCACGCCTTACGGTATAAATCCCATCTTTTGCCAGGAAGTGTTGTGCAATATCATCAATGCCTTTTTGACAGATAAGAACGTTTGCTCCACTTGCTTCGACTTTCTCGACCATCTTTCTAATCATGCCTTCTTCTTCATCTAGAAAAGCCTGAAGTTGTGTTGGGTCTTGTATTTGGATTCTTGCATCCACTTCTGTCTTTTTTACTTCAAGTGCTGCATTTATTAATGCTATCTTTGCGTTTTTTATGTGTTTTGGCATTCCCTCGTGGACTCGTTCCTTATCAAGAATTATTCCGCTGATTATTTCAGTGTTTGCAATTCCGCCCCCTTGTTTTTTCTGTATTTGAATGTTGTCAAGATCAACGTATGTTTTACCGTTAATTGTCTCTGCGACATCGGTTACAGCATCTACAACAATATCTGCAAGGATATCTTTCTCAGCGCTAGCACTTTTACTAGCCATAGAAGTCATTGCAATATCTTTCAATGTTTTTTTATCTCCTGCCTTTATTATTATCGCTAGATCATTGAGTGTCTCTATTGCTTTTATTGCAGCGAGTTTGTATCCTCCACATATAACAGTTGGATGAATATTTTGGTCAAGTAGTTCCCCTGCATATTTTAATAGTTCACCTGTGAGTATTACTGCACTGGTGGTTCCGTCGCCGCATTCTTCGTCCTGTGATTTTGCGACTTCTACAATCATTTTTGCCGCAGGATGCTCCACGTCTATTTCTTTTAAAATTGTTGCCCCATCATTGGTTACCACAACGTCGCCCATTGAATCGACAAGCATTTTGTCCATTCCTTTTGGACCGAGTGTTGATTTTACAGCATCAGATATGGCCCTTGCAGCCATAATATTATTTGATTGAGCTCCTTTGCCCCTTTCTCGTTTTGTTCCTTCTTTTAAGATTATTATTGGTTGTTGTTGTCCACTCATCATAATTTTTGTTCACCTCCTCCTAAAAATATGCTTTAAGAGTAAAGATTGCTATACAAACACTTCTATATAAAGATTTCCCACAAATTTTTATCGGAATTAAAAGAAATAAATGGTTTAAATCAATGATTTTTTTCTAAGCCATTCTAAATCACTTACATATAGTTTTCGTATGTCTGTAAGACCAAATTTAAGCATAGCTAAACGTTCTAGCCCAAGACCCCATGCAAGAACGGGATTTTTTATACCAACGGGTTCAGTAACTTCGGGCCTAAAAATACCACTTCCGCCCAGTTCCATCCATTCATTATTCCAAAAGACATCTATTTCCATACTGGGTTCGGTATAAGGAAAATAAGCCGGTCTGAAACGGATCTTTTCAAAACCCATCCTTCGGTAAAACTCTTTAAGAATACCAATAAGTTGTCTAAAATTTGTATTTTCCTCATGAACAATGCCTTCAATTTGGAAAAATTCAGGAAGGTGGGTGGTATCAATGTTTTCTTTTCTGAAAACCTTACCTATGGAAAAAATCTTACAAGGCGGCTCTGGATTATTGTACAGATAACGAATAGTATTGACCGTAGTGTGTGTTCTCAAGAGTGCTCTTTTTCCCTCGTTTTTAGAAAACTTATAGCCCCAACCAGATGAAGAAGTAATGCCGCCATCCTCATGTATCTTTGCTATGCTATCAACCAAGTTCTCCTCATTTATCTCTATCTCTGAAGGGACTTTACAATACAATGTATCTTGCATCTCTCTAGCAGGGTGATCTTGAGGTATAAAAAGTACATCCATATTCCAAAAACAGGATTCAACAAAATCCCCTTCAATCTCTTGAAAACCAATCTCAAGAAATATCTGTCTGATCTTGGATATCAAATCAACCAGTGGGTGAGCTTTACCCCCATATTTTGCTGGAGCGAATGCATGGATGTCATAAGGCCGTATTGTTTTGTTTTTCCATTCTCCAGTTTTAATAATGTTAGATGTTATCTGGGAAATTTCATCTTTAATTTCAATACCCTTCTCAATTACTTTCTTTCCCTCTTCAGTCAAAATTATAGTGCTTGTAATGATTTCCTTCTCTTTAACAACATTTTTCCTAGATAATAATAATTTAATTCTATTTTTGTCAAGTTCTATATTGGGCGTTTCATTTAGTTGGTGAAGTATTTTCTCTTCATCACTTTCTTTCTGTAGTGCATTTTCTCCAGATTCTGTAATTTCAACTAAAGTACCCCCATCCGCTTTTTGGATGTTTGCCCAACCTTTTCTTTTAAGCCAGCCGATTGCAACCGGAACTTCATGTTTTTCCAAAATAGATGATAACTCCCTTAAAGATGCTTTTCCGCTTTTATTAGATATCAACCGTAAGGCTCGTTTTTCCGGAAATCCATTTTGCAAAAACTGTTTTCCTTCTTTTCCCAAAGAATACACTGTTTTGATGTGCTCTTCCATTTTTACAAGTTTTTTCGATTGTAACCATGAAGAAGCATTCATAACCTCGACTTCTTGTTGAAAATCTCCATTTTTTAGGATATCATCTGGTGATGCTTTTCCGCTTAGTTTCTTTAGAGACATCATTACTTTTTTTTCATTTTGTGATAACTCTTCGGTTGTCTTATCTATGTCCATCCGAATCCGAAATCACATCACTATGTATTAAGATATCGATTGCGATACTTGTTAGCCCCTTCTGGAATATTCATCTGATAGTGATATACTTGTTAATAAAAATATCAAAACTTTTTATTCTATTATTTACCATTTTGGTGTTAGCTGACAATTTTCAGTCTAATGAATTTTGATGGATGGAATAGACCACTGCCTGATATGATATTTTGGAATTCTAATTAATGCTATAGCTTTCTGCGTCTTCTAGATTTTGCCTTCTAATCCCTTCATGTTTTTTTATAATATCTTCTATCTTCTCTGCATTTTCTAAATTGGCTAGACGTCCTTCATTCATCGTTATCTTTGCTTCATCGGGTACTTTCATTAAGGTAAATTGAGGTGTTTTGTCTATTTCTAATTCTTCTTGTATTTCACGTTCATTAGCGATATAGCGAAATGGCTTTGGTCTTCTTTTTTTTATATCTTCTTCACCAAGTTCTGCCATATCAATTGGTTCATCAATTGACATTTATATTTCCTCATGATTTGAATAACCTATGTCCTTTTAATGATTTTGTTGTGTTGAAATGATACATAGTTACAACTCATTAAAAAAACGGATATCATTATGGCAACTACCGTGGTAGCTGTGAGGAATAATGTGGAAACATCGCCCGGATTTATATATTTACAACATGTCAGAAATTTCTAAAAAGTATGCTTTATGTTATGGATAAAACAACAAGTATCGGAAAAGAATATAGTTGAAAATAGGAGGGACTCCTATGTAAGTTATAAAAGGAGAAAAAGCGATTATTTCTTGAATTTGTACACCCAAAATTTATTATACTAATAATAATATTAAATGTTACATATTAAGTATAGGGGAGTTACCATGGAAGAGCCACTGTATGGTATAGAGATACAAAAGGAGGGGGGCATATACCTTGGAAGAATATATTCAGATGGTGGTAACGTAAAGGAATTTAAAAGCCACAAGATAGATTTACTCTTTAGAGACATGATTTATGATATGCGACTTGCATTGGGTGAGTTCTCTAATAAGGATGTAGGGTATGCTGGAGATGAGGGACAGATAAAATAGGGACAATCTCACATTGAATGGTGGTATGAATGTGGGGTGCATATGGTAAAAGAAGTATGATGTCAGTACAAAATTGAAAAAATTCTGTTATGCAAAATCTAACAAAATTAGTTTTTATCCTTCTCTTGGCCATATTATGTGGTGTTTACTGGTGTTATAATGAGAGAATGGGGAAGATTGAAGGTGGTGAAGAGAGATTTTTAAAATTAAGTTCTCCCCCATTCATAAAATATATATTAGATATTGACATATAAATTTTATTATAATTTTACGTAAAAAAATGTGATATTTTAAACTCATGGGTGTAGAATATATTATTATTGCAAACTATATAGTGATATACTGGATCAATGCCACTGTATGTTTGCAGTACTGCTGTATGTTTTGCTGGGTTTGTGGAAAAACCTACAGAAATTCCGATTCTATCTTTTTTATGGGAAATCTTTTTAATAAGATGTCCAATTACTATCCTATAAAAATTATATATGCCCGGGGGTAGAAATTATATGCGTAGAAAATTGACCACGATAAGTATAGTAGCAATATTAGTCATATTATCAACAACCACAACCTCAAATGCAATGTCAGTAAAACAAAAACCGATCAAAGAGTTAATTTCCGAAACTGTCAATCATCAGGTGTATTTAGGATCAGCAAGTATAATTGGGAATGGGAGTAGTAGCACTTTAGAAGCAGTTGCTGAGAACGATCTTCTTATAGGACTTGATTCTGAAAGTAGTCATGTGGACTTCTACATAACTTACGATATGAATTGTAGTGGAACCACTGATGGAGGTATAATAACTCTAATGGTCTCAATAAATGGTCAGAATATCACGCCTAATATCGTACAAACGTCGACAAGCAAAAATGGCACACTGAAAATTGAGAATATAGAAGTTAATCGTCAGGATGCATTGATTTTTGTAATAAATGTTGCCTATGGCAGTGTTATACCACTCTACAGCAATTCAACAAGTGCTACTGGTGCTGGAGTATTTAGTAAAGCGAAAACTATTGTCGAAAAATCAACCAATCCGTTTTTAGATCTCTTAGAAAAATACCCAAGGATGTTCCTGATGCTGAGGTACCTGCTAAGACTATAGTTAGGTCTCCAAAAATCTATATCCTTCCTTTATTTTTTATCAGTATTATTCTAATAAGTTTAAATCCCAGAAACTCACACCCTTACGGACGGGGCAAAAAACCAGATTCTCGAACAAGGGAAGGAATGATGTCCTCCCAAAACAAAGCAGTAATATGCAATCCATGAACTCCTTTAATTTTTTTGATATCATTGATAAGTTCTAATGCAATTTCATATCCCTCTCTTTTAGGATCTCCAGAATTTTTCATTCTATCTGCAACATGCTCAGGTATATCTACGCCAGGAACATGAAATCTCATCCGGTCAGTCATTTTCAAGGATTTGAGCGGTGTGACACCAGCAATGATGTGAACCTTTCTATCAAGATCTCTGGATCTGACCTCATCCATCCAAACATTAAACTTATTCACATTAAATATGCTCTGAGTCTGAATAAAATCGGCTCCTGCTTCTATCTTCTTTTCGAGGCGATCAACCCTAAATTCATATGGATCTGCAAACGGATTCGCTGCAGCCCCTATAAAAATATCTGGTTTTCCGGACAATATTTTGTCCCTGCTTTGAAAAACTCCCATATCCCTCATATTTTTTATTGTCTGAATAAATTGAATAGAATCTATATCATAGACTCCTTTGGATCCAGGATGATTACCAAAAGATTGATGGTCGCCAGTAATGCAAAGTATGTTTTTAATCCCAATGGCTGAGGCACCAAGTACTTCACTCTGAAGGGCCATTCTATTCCTGTCTCTACAGGTTATCTGCATAACTGGTTCCAGGCCCATTTTTAAAAGAATACAACTGCTGGCCATACTGGACATTCTTACGACAGCAGTTTGATTGTCTGTAACATTAAAAGCATCGGCACATCCTTTAGTGATTTCACCTTTCTGCGTTATTTTATCTGGATCAGCGCCTTTTGGTGGTCCTATTTCTGCAGTCACAGCAAATTTTCCTTTGGAGAGAACTCGTTCCAAGTTGCTTCTGTAATTCATGTTATATCACTCTCCTTGTCTCAGTAGATTTAGACCAGTCCTTGGGTTCTTGTATGATCTTCAATAGTTGTAATTGCTTTTTCTCTTTCAGACGTTTATATATGAGATCCCAGACGCAATCTATGTTGGAATCTACCTCACATTTTCCATCTATTGATCCCCCACAAGGACCATTTAGCATACTCTTAGGGCAACGTGAAACTGGACAAAACCCTCCAAACAAATCCTCGATACAATCTCCACACATGTTGCACCGTTTTTCAAATTCATTGGCACGTTTTATTTCACCTAAAAATAATGTATCATTACCTGCTATGACATCGGCATTTTCTATTATTTCCGATACTGTTTGTATGCCATTACCGCATGCTAGAACAAGGATCTTGTTTGCTTTATTCACCTCATCTTTATATTTTCGTAGAATGCGTTTGTCATTCTGAAGATGGCATGCTGGCTCTAAAATGACCCAACCTGTGACCGTTATGTTTTTATCTTCCAAAGTAACCTTCATTTCCAATACTTCTTTTTCTCCTCCAGTGTGACACATGGTTGCACATTCACTGCATCCAATTATAAAAACGGGCTCTTTTCCGATCGAACTAAGTAATTCATTGAAGTCTTTCTGCTTGGTAATTATCATGTGTAGAACGGATATGATTTCATAACTATAAGCATTTGCATCCTAAATGAAAATCTCTATATAGTGTTCTGCTTTTACCTGGTGGGCAGGTTCAAAAAAGGAAAGTAATAGCTAAATAAAACATGGGGTAGATCACGATGTTAGACGATTTGGAACTTATTTCAAAAATAGACAGATCTGGTATGATTGATACACTTGCCAGATTTCCTGAGCAGATAAAAGAAACGGTGGACATTGTTAACTCTACAGGATTAAACAGTTTCTTTAAGATAGATAATATTATCATAAGTGGTATGGGTGGATCAGCTATTTCGGGAGATATACTACAAAGTCTCTTCAGAGATAAATTTGATATTCCAATTTTTGTAAACCGTGCATATAATCTTCCTAAATGGGCAAACAAAAATACATTGGTAATATCTCAAAGTTACTCTGGCACTACAGAAGAAACGCTGAGTACTTTCAAGCATGCAAATCAAAAAAAATGTAAAATTATTGGTATTTCATCTGGGGGAAAACTACAAGAATATTGTGAAAAACGAGATATCTCACATATCAAAATACCTTCAGGTTTTGCACCAAGGGCTGCAACTGCTTACCTACTGTTTTCATCCATACTGGCCCTCGAGAAAATTGGTATATTGAAGAACGATATTAAATCAGAAATAGGGGAAACTTTGGATTTACTGGGCGAATTTAGAGCTGGTAATGGCAAAACGGTTCCTGAAAAAGACAATCTTTCAAAACAAATAGCAAACAAGATTTTCAATACCATACCTCAAGTATATGGTTGGGAGATTTATGATCCCATAGCAAAACGATGGTGCACCCAATTTAATGAGAATAGTAAGATTATTGCTAGATATGACAGTGTTCCGGAATGCAATCATAATGATATAGTTGGATGGTCTCAGGATCCAGAAATGTCAAAAAAATTCACATGCTTGTTATTTAGAGACGAAAAAATCGAGTCGATTTATATGTCAAAGCGCCTGGATTTCATGAAAAATCTTTTTAAAGATGTTGCAGCAAATGTTGTTGAAATACAGGTTAAAGGTAAAAAAACACTTGCAAAAATGATGTATGCTATGTATCTAGGGGATTTCGTTAGCTGCTATCTTGCAATTCTAAGGGGGATTGATCCCACTCCTGTTTATGCTATAACTGAATTGAAGAAAGTATTGGCAGAGATATAGTTTAGTTTTTTTCATCGACCCCGATTGTTGAGATCACCTGGGTTTCATAAGTGTGTAATCGTTTTATTTCCGCTTTCGTATATAGATAGTTACAGCTAGTATAGATATTGATGCAATAAGGATACCGAAATTTAGTGTCCCTTCTGCATTTTTGTCATCATGTGTGCTATCATCCCCACTATCTTCTTCTACAATTGGCGGATCTCTAATGATAATTGCCTTTGAAATCGAGTTGGCATTACCGTCACTATCTGTGATTTCTAGTGAAACTGTATATGTCCCACTTGTGATATATTGGTGTTGTGGATTCTGTTTCACGGAATTATGTTCATCTCCAAAATCCCAAGACCAAAATTCAATTATCCCATCTTCGTCTGTGGATTTATCGGAAAAATGTATTATATTGTCTGTCGTTAGTTCTATTGGATAAAAGGAGAAATCTGCAGTTGGATGAATTGGGTTGTTCAAGGATGGGGGAGAGATAATTGGGGCAAGGGAGATACCTGCAAGTAATGGTAGAGAAAACCCTGCAAGCAGTAATGGAAAAATCCATGAGGATGAAGAAGAATATGTAAAATCAATGCCCACAACGTGGCGAGCAGAACCAATGAAAAACGTATAACTTTTTTGAGGTGGTGGTTGAGAAACATATACATATATGCCAAAAAAGTGGGTCATCATTCCGATTTGCCTTCCGTGTAATATCTTGGTGTTGAATGGACTGTACCTCAATATGAATGTTTTACCTGGTCGGTCGAACCCCCATTTATCCGAGTACTGCCAAAATGTTAATGGTCTGTATGTATCCAATTTGTGATTTTTGAATGGATTTATTTTGAAGCTTCGTCCTTGACTGATGACAAACGCACGACTGCGAGGTAACTTATAACTACTTAAAGAATCCAAAATCCAAGATAAAACTGGGTGTTTAAGTCCAAAAGATCCTTCCGTGGTTAGTGCGGATTCAATTATATTTTCAACGTCGTCTGGGTTGATTGCTGACTCAAGTTCTTCCATTAGTTTTGAAAGTATGATTTCCAATTCCACAAGTTCTTGTTCGGACAGGGTAAATTTTTCTGCGATTGTTGTACCATTCAAGTTGATTCGGCCACATTCTAAAATTAATTCCTCATCTTGTGGTTTAC
>CAZXHI010000119.1:0-4153 GCA_964640555.1 uncultured Thermoplasmatales archaeon
GATATTTTAGACTTTATCTGAAAACAATATTTAACGAAATAGAGAGAAATAAAAAAGTTATATAAGATCCAAATAAAAAGGGACTAGAGCAGCATTTGACAAATATCTAAAATGAGAGATCGCTTTCTAGAACTATTAGACCAAAACAATTATATCTAAAATCTGAATTAACGGGACACAGTGAGGAAAAATAATTATCCTAAGCCATATAACCGATCTTTTTCGGGCGGGTAACAAAGTGGTTATGTGGCGGACTGCAGATCCGCATACGGGGGTTCAAATCCCTCCCCGCCCTCTAGCATAAATTTGGGGGAAGTTGATTGATACACAATAGAGGTGAGGTTAGTCCATCGAGATTCTTTATTATAATGTTAATTTTATTAATATTTATAAATCTAAATGTTGTATCAGGGGAACCTGCAACCATTGTAATAAACGAGATAATGTATGACCCAGAACAAAACGATAATTACAACGAGTGGATAGAACTATATAACCCCACAAATCATTCCATCAATGTTTCAGGTTGGAGCATAACTGACAATTTCGCCGAGGATTTTTTAGAGGGCGACAGAGACCATGGAAACGGAACTACTATAATTCCAGCATATGGCTATGCTATCATAGCAGATCATGGAACAAAAATCTATGAAAACTTCTCCATCCCTACCAATACAACAAGATTTTACATTGATGACTCCAACATAGGAAATGGACTAGGTAATAGCGAAGATAAATTAATACTTAAAAACATCACAGGAAACTTTACAGATGCTGTAGAATGGAGTTATGACTACACAGATGTACCTGGTATGCCCACCGATTTAGTAGACGAAGGACACTCCCTAGCCAGACATAGTAGTCTAGATACAAACAACTCCGCCATTGATTTTTATGATGGGATAATTCCTACACCAGGTATCAAGAATAAATTCATACAAGGGGGAAACTTGGACATAACATTATGTCCAAGCCATATACCAAAAATACATAATAATTCTGAATATGGCATCCCTTTTGCTATCAAAATAAACATTAGTAACTATTTTCCTGACGAAAGTTATCAATTAAAATCATATGTAGTTGGAAACATCTCCAGCAGTTGGCCTGCAAGTCAAACATGGGATGGAACCTCTTGGATGTACTCGAATCAATACATGTTCAACATAACTACTGATGAACATGGAAATTGGTCTGACTGGATATACCTAAGATTCAAAAAAGAATACAAAGAATATCAAAGGAATATCGAGGAAAATGACACAGCATATGTAAATGTGAAAATTAGAAAAGATGACTCCGCGGATGAAATTTCCAATACTATATTCCTCATGGATATGGATAAAAGCACGTCAAATGCTACAAGTGGAGGATGTGTTATAGGAATAGCTGAAGAAAATAACACGTTTCTACAAAACAAAATCACCATCGTTGAAAACCATACGGGTGTTGTCACTGGTATCTATGTCACAGAAGATAATGAAATTGATGATGACCTTACTTCAAAATCTGGATATTACAAGTTAACATCTCCTGTTGGTTCAAACTATACTGTAAAAATATTAGATAGGAACGATAATGTAATACATGTTATCCCCAATATAACCATTGAACAGGGTAAATATGGAGTTAATATCAACTCGCCAGAGACTTCTTATATGGTGAAAAGAAGTAAAATGCTTGATATCCCTTTAACTTTGAAAAATACCGGTGATTTCAATGATACCGTACATGTATCTATTGATCAGGTCACCAATGGCTGGGAGGCAGAACTAGAGAGAAAAGCAATATCGTTAGGTCCTGGAGAGGAATGCGACATTAATCTTCATATAGTACCATGTCAGCATAGGAAACGTGAATTTAGTGGCACTAATGTGGATGTTTCAATAACCTCTGAAAAAGACATTGGAGAATCAGATAAGATAACATTTTATATCGACATTCTTGCGCCCGATCTAACTATTACAAACATAAAAATCTATGACGAAGATAACAACGAAAGTTACATTTTTGGACAGGGAGAAACCATAAGAATAAAAGCGTTTTTCAAAAACATTGGAAATGAAAACGCCACAGATGCAAGTGCTATGTTTTATTATGATTCTATCGATGAAGAGCATTTTATCGGAAGTAAATCCTATGAATCAATTGGCAAATACCAGAAATATCCTTCTATGAACTGGGATACAATCGATGTAAAACCTGGTGGTCATACTGTTTTTGTAATAGCTGATGGGAATGAACGGATCGATGAACTAGATGAATTCAACAATGAACTGGCAGTTGAAGTAAATATATTTGACACATATCCAGTTGAAGACGGGGAAAATCTTTTGATAACAGAGGTTTACTATCATACACATTCCAGAGTTAATAATGAGTTTATTAAAATATATAACCCTACAAATCATAGCTTGAACATCTCAGGTTGGTATATGACAAATCAACCTTTGAAAAACAGAGGCGATCAAAGAAAGATCATATTTCCAGATAATACCACAATAGCCTCAGAAGCTTGCCTGTGTATTACACAAAATGCTAGTGCTTTCACGTGGGAAACAGGTAGAAAACCAAATTTTGAGTACAAGGTAGATTCAAGTGATGATGTGCCCCAGATGTGTTCATCTAAACAATTTACTTTAAGCAATAACGGTGCCATGATTGCATTGAAAAGTTTCTACAACCATACAATTGATATCTTGGCGTATGGGGAATCAGATTATAACTGCAGTGGATGGGATGGCCTGCCGATTCCAAGTTCAGGGGCAGGTACTATCCTAAAAAGAAATTTCAATCAAGATATACCGGTTGACACAAATACATCAAATGACTGGTCTCATCCAAGGAGATATGGTATTGGACAATCTGATTTTCCTTTCGTAAATATTTCTTTTACTGGAGAAGTAAAAACGTTTGTCTCACCTGACTGCAGTTTTGAAACAATAGTAAGTGAACTGAGAAAAGCCAATGAGTCGATTTATTTCAACATCTATGAATTCACAAATCCTTTCCTATGTGATGAACTTGTTGCAGCCCTCAGACGAAATGTCTCAGTAAACATATTCTTGGAAGGATCACCAATAGGAGGCATAAGTGACAGGGAAAAATTCATACTAAATAGGATTGCAACATATGGGGGCAACATCAGACTTATTGTAAATGACGATGAAAATGATGTCCATGCACGTTATACATTTGATCATGGAAAATATCTTGTAATTGATAATAACACTGCAATTGTGGAAAGTTGTAACTGGGCTAAAACAGGCATACCAAAAGATCCCACATTTGGTAATCGCGAATGGGGAATAGTGGTAAGAAGCGAAAATGTTGCTGAGTATTTCCTTGGTGTTTTTCTTGATGACTGGAATCCGAAGCGTTGTGATAGCTACTCATTTCATGACATGGATTTTTCAGTTCCACCCGATTATTACATGGATAATTCGGTGTATAGAGGATCGTATGACCCTCAATTTATGTCCAAAACGATTACAGGAAATTTTTCTGCCATCCCTGTCTTTTCTCCAGACACAAGTTACAAAGCAATATGTGATATGATCGAGTCGGCTAATGAGAGTATATACATTGAGCAGTTGTACGTCTATAGAGATTGGAATAATGGAATGAGTCCTTTTGTTGAACGTCTGGCTAATAAGTCCAAGAAAGGCATAGATATCAAAGTGATATTGAATTATAATCCTCACTATGAGGCTACTAATGAAAAATGTAATCTGACAAAACAATACTTCGAGGAAAACGGAGTTGAAGTGAAATTCATTTATTCAAATTGGTCATATTTCAGCAATATCCACAACAAGGGAATGATCGTTGACAATGAATCCATTTTAATCGCAAGCATCAACTGGAATGAAAACTCCGTAACCCGCAATCGTGAGGCGGGAATAATCATAGAAAATGAAGAGATGGCACAATATTACACAGAGGTTTTCTTCTATGACTGGAATCTTACGCAACCGCAGCCACAAGATGCAAAGGAATCACAGCAAATAGAAAATAAAAACACAATTTATATAGTGGCTATATTTACTATGACCTTTGTGCTTGTAGCACGCGACTGGAGAAAGAGAGAATGGACATAGTAATACTTCCAATAAGTTTAGTCTCTATAATTGCCATTTGTGTAATAATTGGA
>CAZXHI010000120.1:0-2863 GCA_964640555.1 uncultured Thermoplasmatales archaeon
TTCATTTGTAATTACATTATATAACTCATCTGAATCTTTGGACCATCTTATTACTTGCTCCTGTTCTTCCTCAGATAATAGATCTGCTTTACTTAGAATGTTAATCTGTGGTTGATTCAATCGGAAGCTGGTATTGATGGATAACAAAAGTTGTGAGACGAAACCAGATGCTGTCTTGGCTAAGGCATGATCAAGTAAATAAGCCGTGATGGATCGCTGCGGGTTTAGAAATTTCACTATGTATTTTCCGGATTCTCGAAAAACAAACAGTTCTAGTTGTCCTGGTGTATCCATTAGAATATAATCAGTTTTGAATGATTCTATGCTTTTTTTAATGTCGGATGTATTGAGCGCCAGCATATCGGCACATGCTATCTGTGCACCATTAGGTCCTAATCCATGAGACTCCATTACCTCTCTTAAAGATATCCAGTCACGTATATCTACATCAGGTTCATATGGGAGATTTTCAGCACCAGGGTCAAGGTTGACGGTTATAGCATCCACTCCTCGAAGTTCAGTCCATCGTTTAAAGGTGTCTGTTAACGTAGATTTTCCAGAACCTGCGGTACCAATAAAATACACAAATATTTCTTCTTTCATTTTACATTCCGCGTAGCTTTCTAATGTGCTCAGTTCGTTTTTCAATAAGTTCTGCCGTGCCTATATCGTGGCGGATGAATATATGTTCTCCACTTACATAATCCAATGCCTTTTCACATATCTTCTCTGCATCATATAGGTCATCTGCTATGCCAACAATAGCCAGCGAACGCGAACTAGTAGTATAGATATCATCATTATCCTTATTGACTGATGCATAGAACAATCTTGAGCCTGTATCTTTTATGCCTTCTTCATCAACAAGAACTTTTTCTCCTACCATACTTTTAACGCCATACCCCTCTGGCACTATATATTTGCACACGGTAGATTTTTTTTCCAACCGTATTTTTTCATTACTAATACTGCCATTAAGCATGGCCTTACATATTCCAATAAAATCCGTCTCCAAAAGAGGTAGAACATTCATTGCCTCAGGATCTCCAAAACGTGCATTAATTTCGATTATCTTTGGACCATCCGTAGTAACCATAAACTGTCCATATATTGGACCTATGTATTTGCACCCCTCTTTGTTTAATGCCTCAACTATCTTTTGTAGAATGACAGCAGCCTCTTCATACTCGCTCTTTGATAAAAAAGGAAGCAGCCCGTTAGCACACGAGTATGATCCCATACCACCCGTGTTGGGGCCTTCATCACCCGGAAGTAATCGTTTATGATCTTGAACGGCATGAAATGGTAGTATACTGTACCCATCAGAAAAGGCCTGCAATGTAAACTCTTCACCCACTGCCTTTTCTTCTATCAAAACCTTTGCCTTCCCTCCAATCTTTTCATCAATTACTTCTTTCACGTATGTAAGTGCCTCGTCCACTCCATGAAAATGATCACCAGCTACCTTGACTCCTTTACCACCTGTAAGTCCTATAGGTTTAATTGCTATTTCGCCGTTTAAATCATCAATAAATCTTTTCGCCTTCTGAACATATGTAAAACTCTCACATTTTAACTGGCCATGAATTTTATATTTCTTAAGAAGATCTCGCATCCACTCTTTATCTGTCTCAATCCTGGCTGCTTCTTTAGTTGGAGAACACGCATCAATGCCATTCTTGTTTAACTCGTTTACTAGCCCTGCCTCTAAGGGTGCCTCCGGTCCAACAATAACTAAATCAATCTCTTTTTCCTTTGCATACTTTACAACCTGTGATACGTTAGTCTCTTTTTCTTGTAGAAAATCTTTCGATAGATGTTTTATTCCAGGATTTAGGTTGTGCATAATAGAATAGAGCTTTATGTCGCCTTTTGAACGGCAAACAGCATCACAAATCGCATGTTCTCTAGCACCACCGCCAACTACCAGTATATTCAAATTAATCACTCCCCAAACTTTTCCCAATATGTAATTCCATTATTTAATTTAGTCTACTTTTTTAAAATATCACTTACAGATAAGAGTGGGATAAAACTTACATCAAGATCTCGTAGCCTTTTCTCCGCTCCGCTTTCTCGGTCCACTACTACTAAAACCTCGTCAACCTTCCCTTGGTTTTCACGAAGGATTTTTAATGTTCTTACTAGCGAGCCTCCACTTGTTGTAACATCCTCTATAACCAGAACCTTCTTATTTTTAACATTTCCTCCTTCGATTTGTTTACCAGTTCCGTGTTTCCTATCGCCCTTTCTAATGATGACATAGGGGATTTTTGTTTCCAATGACAGAGCCACAACCAAAGGCACAGCACCAAGCTCCATGCCTGCAAGAAGGTCATAACCTTTAGCATACTCAGCCATTGCCTGTGCGATCTTTTCTAGTATGTTTGGACTAGTGCTTGCCTTTTTGATATCGATATAGTAATCGCTTATTGCTCCTGATGTCAATACAAAACGCCCAAACTGTATCGCTCCACATTCCGTAAATAGTTGGATAAGCTCATCTTTTTCCATACAATTTAATGGTAATGTCAAGTTGGAATTTATACCTTATGTTTAAGCATGACACGTGCACCCTACAATTTATCTTTGCGATATTGTTTTTTTAATGCTGCCAATGGTAAATCAGGTTCATCTAAATCTGGACTGTCCTTTTCATCTGCAATAATTCCTTTTTCTACCAATGCCCCTTTAAGAGTTAGTACATCTTCTGATAATCTGTCTATTTGCTTCTGTTGTTTCTTAATTAATATTTTATTTTCTTTTTCGAATTTTTCTTGTGGAATTGGTATTGTTGGTTTACCAAATAGTTCTTCTTTTAAATCTTCATGGCCCGTTAAATCATAATCAAGTCTTCGTTTTG
>CAZXHI010000121.1:0-13675 GCA_964640555.1 uncultured Thermoplasmatales archaeon
AAGTCTTCAATTTCTTTTCTTTCTTTTTCTGTTATATTCTTATAATGAGCAAAATCAAAACGTGCATCGTTAACTCCTAGTTGTGATCCAGCCTGCCAAATATGTTCACCAAGCAGCATACGTAGCGCACCATTTATCACATGTGTACCTGTGTGGTGTTTCATGAGGATGTATCGGTGTTCCCAATCAAGTTGTCCATGGACTTTATCACCAATATTTAGTTTTTCATCTATTAAATGGATTATTGCTCTTCCATGTTTTTCAACATGTTTAACAAGTATTTCCTTACCATTAATGATGAGTGTTCCTTTATCTGCTGGTTGTCCACCACCTTCCGGATAGAATGCTGTTTGATCGAGAATGATTTCAGTATCATTATTTGTGTTGTTTTTCCAAATAACCTCTGCATCAAATTCCTTTATATAGTGATCCTCATAGTAAAGTGCACGGGTTTCCGGCAAATCTTGTTTCGCATCTTGTTTTGTTTCTTCTTTTTTTTCATGGGAGTGAAGTTCAGCGATCATTGAATAAAAATTCTCAGGAATTTTGACGGATGTACCTTCTTTTTCTGCAATGTTTTTCACAATTTCAGGTGGCATCCCATGTGTATCGTATAATGTGATGAGTTCATTTGTATCAATGTTTTCTTTTTCTTTCAGAATTCGTTTAACTAGTCCTTCTCCTTTGGATAATGTCTCTGTGTATCTTTTTGTTTCAATGTCTAATATTTCATCAATTTGTTCTTTTCTTTTTTTAAGTGATGGAAATTCTTTTTCAAGAACATCCAACTGCATATTTACAAGTTCTTTCAAAGAAGCATTTAGTTGAAGTTTTTCCATGAAGCGAAGTGATCTTCTGATAATAAGACGTGCTAGGTATCCTGCTTTAACATTTGATGGTACAATACCATCACCTAGCATAAAAGCCAAGCATTTAGTATGATCTGCAATTGAATAAATACTCTGTGTATCAGAGGCATTCTTAGTATGATTTTTTAACCATTCCAGCATCTCAGGAAACACAGTATCGTAAACAGTAGAGGTGCCCTGAGTAATCCATGCTATACGTTCTAATCCATACCCCGTGTCGACAATGTTTAGTGGGTTATTTGTATATTTTTTGCCTTCTATTATAAAATCCCCATCTGAATCTTCTTTCATATTCATGAAAACAAGAGTGGCAATTTCTAGTCCTGCTGACAGTACCTCTAAGCAGGGTCCTGCGTTTCCACCACCGTACCAGAGTTGTTCTTTGTAGTTAATTGCTTCTCGTGGTATCCCTATGTGTTTCACAAAATATTCATCACAAAGACGCACGGTATCTTCTTTGAAATAAATCTCATCAACGTTTTTGTTAAATGAGTGATGTCCCATCATCTCAAACATTGTTAGATGACGACCACTTCTACCCACGTCCTCAAGATCATTAAGACGGATGCATGGTTGTGAGATAACAAGTGGGTTTGCGGGTGGCGGTACCTCGCCGCTTGTAACATGTGGCTGAAAATCAGCAATACTGGCAATTGTTAGATATATATCAGTCCGCCATCGTGCTATAACAGTACATCGTTCGCCTGTTTCGGGGTATTGGAGTCTTGAATGATTGTGTTTTTCAAAAAAGGAAAGGAAGCTTTCACGCACCTCTGCAAGAGATAATGGTTTTTTACCAAGTGGATTATCAATAAAACTAAATTTTACGCACGGCTGATCTCCGCAAAGCTTTGCATCGTGGTATAATGTCCAAAAGTATGCTTTGCAGGAGGCACATTGTTTCCTTACAAAGCCATTGTCATGAAAGAATTTTAAATCACATTCTTTTTTAAGAAATGAATCCATATTGTATCACTATCTCCAACCGAGATATAAACAAGGTTTATAAATAATATCTATATCAAAGGTTTTTGTCATGTCTGTTGTGTCTGAAATTACCCAACTATGCCTATATCTTTTCTACATCTTTTTACCCATTTTGGCTCTGTATATCGGATATTTAATTTTGACAAGGGCATTTAAAGACATGGGCTTTTCTTCAATTGAAGCGATAATTATAGTTTTCGCTTCCTTCATCTTTGGATATGGTTTTATCGATAGATACATTGGGTTTAGTTTGGCAAATATTAAACTATTTGCTTACAACAATTGGTTAGTTGGTATTAACGCTGGTGGGGCAATTATACCCATATTGTTGAGCATTTACCTTATCATAAAAAAGAAAATAGCCTTAAAAAAATTATTATTGGGAACGTTTGCTGTTACAATAATAACTTTCTTCGTTACCTACCCTGTTCCAGAGAAAGGGATAGTATCTCCTTTTCCATTCTGGCTTCTTCCTGCTATTCTTGCCAGTTTCGCTTCGGTATTTCTATCCTGGAACAATTTTCGACAGGCAGCTCCTCTGGCTTATATTTCTGGAACAATTGGGGTTTTGGTAGGTGCTGATTTCCTTCATCTCGCTGAATTATTGAACTACCCTATAGAAACACCAACGCCTGCAGTTATAGGTGGTGCAAACGTTTTTGATATGGTTTTTATAACAGGAATATTGGCAGTTGTTGTTGATGGTATAATTATGTTTCGACAAAAATCAAAGGAAAAACTGTATTAGCGTTTCACTTCTGTTCTAATGTTTTTCACACAAATGTACAGAATTAAAGGTGGAGAAACATATATAAAGCGTATGTTAATTAGCCGCATGTCAGTTCTACAGGGGCAAGTTTATTTATCTAAATGTTGGAGGTAAGCTATTATCTTTCGAAATACTTAATAAACACTTTATATTTTACGTGATGGAGACTATTATCTTTAGAGGTTTGGAATGGACGAATCGATAGGCGACTTAGAATCAAAGAAGGATGAATTTCAGAAGAAAGCCAATGAGCTAAAAGAAAAAAGAAATCAATTGCATTTAAAATCAAAAAAACTTGCCGATGAAAGAGATGAGTTGAATTCTACTATTCGGGAAATGAGAAATAGAATTTATGATCATAGGAAGACTAGGGATGAATTAAACGAAAGAGTAAAACATGCAAAGGAACAGAGGAACAAACTCAACAAAACATATAGTGAGATTAAGAAGAAAATTGAGGAATTGGAAAGGGAGCGCTCAACTGCTGCAGGTGCAAACTTAAATGATCTCAGAAAACAACTTGGAACTCTGGAAACTGAGCAAATGACTCAACCTATGTCTGCTCAGAAAGAGAAAAAAGTGATCGAGATTATTTCAGGACTTCATGCAAGGATTAAGGAGCAAGAGGAGATTTTGAATAAAGATCCCAAACTCAAGAAGGCTGTTGAAGAAGAGAAGATTATTAAGCAGAAGGCGGAAAAACAGCACGATATGGTAGAGAAACTGGCAACAAGGGCTCAGGAAGAACATGAAGATATGATCGGTTTGATTAGACAGTTGGATAACCTGATTAAAAAAGTAAATGGAATTCAGGAGGTGATTGTTGAGACAAAGATTCAGGCTGATGCTGTTCATAGGGAGTTTATAGATTATGTTGATAAAATTCATGACTTTGAAAGAGAGGTTTCAACTGCTCGCGATAAAAAATTTAAGAAAAGAAAAACTGTGGAGGCTACAATTGCTCAGAAAGAAGCAGATGAAATATTTGAGAAATTTAAGCGTGGTGAGAAACTTAGCACTGAGGATTTGATGGCTTTACAAAAAGCTGGTTTAATATAAAATTGTTGTTTGGAGGTATGATAAACATGCAATGCGAACTTTGTGGTATGGAAAGTTCTGGTTGTAGACCTGCTCTTGTTGATGACGTTAGGATGATGTTGTGTCCTGGTTGCATGAAGCATGGAACGGGTGTAAAAGATGTTGTCCATGTTGATGTTCAAAAATCTATTTTAGGGCGAATTAAAAGACCCAGAGAGCGAGATGTGTATGTAGAAATGGATAAGGAGCTTGTATCCGGTTGGAACGATCTAATTAAGAGAGCTAGGAAGAAGAAGGAACTCAGCAGGGAGAAATTGGGATTTAATATCGGCGAGCGTACGATTACTATTTCTAAGATTGAGAACGGTGATCTAAGACCTTCTGATGAGGTTGTTGGCAAGTTGGAGAAAGAATTAGGGATCACTCTTGTTGAGAAGGTCAAGGAGGTTACCAATGTTCCAAGTGGTTCCCGGTCAGGTAGTGGTCTTACTTTGGGTGATTTTTTAAAGACAGAAAATAAGTAGATATGCAAAAAATTGGGCTGTCCAAAGCTATTGAAGCGTTACAAAATGGGGATATTGTAGTTTATCCCACTGATACGTTGTATGCTTTTGGTGTTGATATTCATAACAAAGATGCTGTTGGAAAGGTTTTTGAAGTTAAGAAGAGACCACTGGATAATCCCTTGCCTGTAGCTGTGTCAGATCTTGCCTATATTGAAAAGATTGCTTTTGTGAGCGGCATTGCTAGAGATTTGGCAGAGCAGTTTCTACCAGGTCCGTTGACTATGATATTAAACAAAAAAAATGTTATTTTAGATGTTATTACCGGTGGGCTTGATAATGTTGCTGTGAGAATACCTGATAATGATGTTGCTTTAGAGTTGTTGTCTCGGTACGGTCCACTTACGGTCACAAGTGCGAATGTTCACGGTAAAGAAGTGCCAGACATTATAAGTGATATAAAGATGCAGTTTAATTCCGATGATGTTGCTGTCTATCTTGATTATGGGAAATTAAATGGTCTGCCGTCTACTATTGTTGATATGACTGCGAGTAAGCCAAGAATAGTCAGAGATGGAGCAATAACTAAGGAAGAAATATTGGATGTGATTGAACATGGATGATGGCGTTTATGGGAAATATAAACGTGCTGGTAAAATTGCAGCGGATGCCAGAGATTACGGGGCAGGTCTAATAAAGCCCGGGGTCAGTTTTTTGGAGGTTGCGAACAGTGTGGAATCAAAGATGCTGGGCGAGGGCGCAGGTCTTTCATTTCCAGTCAATATTTCCAGAAATGAGATTGCTGCTCACTATAGTCCAAGACATGATGATAAATTGGTTTTTAAAAAGGGAGATGTGGTAAAACTGGATGTTGGATCACACGTTGATGGCTATATTGCTGATACTGCTGTAACTGTTGAGGTTGAAACACATAAATATGACGACATGATAAAAGCGTCAAGTGATGCGTTAGATAAAGCAATAAGCTTGATGAAGGTAGGCATTTCCCTTTCCGAAATAGGGGAGGCAATAGAAGAAACCATCAAATCATATGGTTACAAATCCGTAGATAATCTTACAGGTCATAGTTTGGAACGGTATCAACTTCACTCTGGTATGTCAGTTCCCAACGTATCAAATATGTTTAACAAGGTTAAGCCTAAAGCCGGAGATGTTTTGGCCATAGAACCGTTTGCTACTGATGGGGGCGGTCACATTATTTCTGGAAATGGAAGTAACATTTACATGTGTGAAAGATCATTTAGATCAAGAGTGGTTAGAGATAATAGATCCAAAATTTTGTTTAACAAAATGAAAAACGAATTTAAGACACTTCCATTTGCAGAGCGATGGTCTGAAAAACTATTTCCCAATAGTGATTTGGTATTAAGAAGACTATCCTATTTGGGGCTTATCCGGCAATATCCGCAGCTTATTGAGATAAATGGTGGTATCATTACACAGAAGGAACATACCGTTATCGTAACAGAAGATGGGTGTGAAGTAACAACATATGAAAAAGGACATAAGGTGACAGCATGAAAGTTAAAAAAAGCAATTCTAAGAATGACATGAAAGTCATTCAGATGGAAGAGCTCAGTTGGAAACAGATTGAAGGATTAGACAAAAAGAAAACGATTTTTTTCCTCCCGATTAGTCCTTTGGAAGAACATGGCCCTCATTTACCTGTAGGAACTGATCTTTTGACGGCAAAAGATACAGCTACTGAAGCAATTAGGATTTTGAATAGAAAAAATCCTGAGTTAACATACGTTCTTTTGCCCGCTGTTCCTTTGGGATATTGTAAGTTTAATACTGATTTTCCAGGTAGTATTTCAGTTAGTTCAAAGGTGGTTAGGGATGTAATTTATAGTATGGGATCGTCTCTTGCGAGCCATGGATTCAAATATCTAATGATTTGTACATACCATATGGCCATTGGTCACCTTAAAGGCATATATTCTGGCATGGAGCGTGTCATGCGTAAATACGATATGAGAATTTGTGAACCTTGGAGCCCGTATTTCTATAATGACGAGGTAGAGAAGCGTGAACCAAAACTTGGTTTTGATACTAGTAAAGAGATGCACGCAGGTTTCAGGGAGACGTCTCTGATGAAATATCAATATCCTTATTTGGTTGACGAATCCCATAAAAAACTACAGAATATTTACAGGGATCTTCAATCTCCACGTGTTCTTGGGAAAACGTTTAAAGAGCTTGGTTTAGAGGATGGCTATGTGGGCAGTCCGGCTAGAGCAGATGCTGATTATGGTAGATGGTACTTTAATGAAACAGTGAACGTTTATGTTGAATCGGCACTTGATTTATATGATGGAAAAGCTCTGCCCGAGTTACCTAAAAAGATTAAAATGATTATGAAGTCGCTATTTTGGCAATAATCTTTCAAACAATGCGCCAATCATAAGAGGCATAAGAACTGTTGCATCTCCTTCTATGGTTACATTATCTGCTTTCTCTTTTACCTTGCCCCATGATATGGCCTCTCTTGTCTGAGCACCACTGAGACTTCCATCATATTCTACAGCAGTTGTGATGTATACTGCATGATCAAGTCCGCCCTTGAATTGGTTCCACCAGATGGTGTGATGCTTTGATATACCTCCGCCAATGATAAAGGCACCACTTTTTTCAGCGTCAAAAATAATGTCGGATAATTCTTGCTCGTCCTTTAGTAAGTCGATAGTAAAATCTCTGTGTTCTTGATAATACATCCAAATCTGAGAGCCGAAGGCACCATCTGTGATACCAGGTACATACATTGGTATTTTGTTTTTCCACGCCCAGTATATTATTGAATTTTTTCCGTTCTTTTCATTTTCGAGATGTTTTCCAAACTCCCAGACAAGTTCTTTTGTTGACCATTTTTTCTTAGTTTTATAGAGTTCTTCTAAGATGGGCTGCATTTTTTCTTCAAGTATTTTTCCATAGCATTCGTTTGGTATGAAGATGTTTCCCAACCGGTTAATACCTTCTTTGTGGAGTTCCTTGTCATTTGCCATAAACGATCCATGATAATAATCTCTCCAAACTCGGGCTAAATCATGATCCAGTGTGCCTGCAGTTGTGATGACGACATCAAACAATTTCTGTTTCAATAGTTCCTTTATAACTCCCCTGGTTCCTGTTGAACAGATACACGCTGGAAACGAAAGAAATCGTATGCAGTCTTTTTCCTTAGTCATTTTTTCGAGTATGTCAACGCCCAAAGCCACTTTTTTCGCACTGAAACCACCTGATTCATAGAGCTCTTTTATTAAATCGTTTGAATTCATTCCCTTTTTTAACTGAATGTCTCTGACTGGTTTTCTTTTCATGTTATTTTCACCTTAGTATACTGCTAAAGCACCATATCCAACACAGGAACTGCTAGGTTGTACTTCATAGGATGTCCCATATTTAAGTAATTCCACCTGCTTTGCACCAAGCATTTTGGATGCTGTCAGCATGACTGCCACAGGACCATAGCCACACATCGTGATATTGTTTTTATGAACTGTATCAATTAATCCTTTGGGGTCCACTTCAAGAATTTTTTCTATTGCAAGTTTATCCTGTTTTTCTGCATATTTATCAACTCTTACTCCTAATGGCGGCATGCTTGCATAGTTGAAACCCGCATGAGAAAAGTCACTACTTGCAATAATAACAATATTTTCATCTGTGTCTTTGATTGCATTTGCCAAGATATTTCCGACTTCTTCTGATGTTTCAAAATCTTGCATAGCCATACAGATAGGTATGAAATCAAATTTTTTGTCTCTGGCACAAAACTGTAAAAATGGGAGTTGCACCTCTATACTGTGTTCATGCATATGGGCAATTTGATCTTTGTCTATTATTCCTGTCCATAGTTTCTTAGCTAGAGCCTCGTTTATTGAGGCTGTCCCTAGCGGTGTCTCCCATGACCCCTCTGTCATTATTGACACTCCAGAGCCCATTCCTGTGTGATTTGGACCGAGAATGATAAACGTGTCGGCAAAACCATTTTTTGAAAGGTAATAATAAGAATTAGCAGCTATAGCACCTGAATATATGTAGCCTGCATGTGGCACAACTAAACCCTTAATGTTCTTTTTCCTTTGACCCGTCTCTGGTAAATCTCCTGGCCCCCTTTTATCTAAGAAGCATTCTCTAATACTCTGTTCTAGATCTGTTCTATTTCCGTTATAAAACTGACCTGCGACTGTAGGTTTTCTTACTTTTTCCAATATTTCACCCCAATTGTCATATTATCGGTATATGCATTAAACTTTATCCACAAAAAATATAAATACACTCGATGGATTCGGGGTAGAGATTGGATAGGGGTACATATGGAGACGGTTTGTCACATTGAAATAATTAAAGATGGACGAGACTTTGTAGCAAGGGCTCATTTATCAAATGGTGCAATCAAGGAGTATCGCCATCAAATTTTCGAAGATGTACTTACTGAGATGGTGATAGATCTTCAGGAAGAACTTGCTGAATAAGAAACTCACTAACCTTTATTGAACCATATTCCCTAACGAGTTAGTTTCTATCTGCTTTAAGTAAAATGCACAAAAATTAATTTTACCGGCTTTTCTCATAAGTTATTGTGGCGTAATTTCAATAGGATCAACCCTTGTTTTGAGTTCAGGCATCAAGATGGATGTCTCTGATAAATATATGTTCTGAACTGCACTTAGGGCATACTGCATCGATTACATCTCGTAGTTCATGAGTTTCTACTTCACAGATCTTTCCACATTTTCGGCATTCAATTTTTGTTTTACCCATATTTTTCCTCCTTTGATCACAATTTTATAACATTCATCGCTTTATAAATCTGTGTTTCTCCTTATAGATTATGTACTTATGTTGCTCAAACTTTCCTTTTCCTATCTGACTCATTTGCTGTCAATGCTAAGAGAAACAAACCCAAAAATAAGCAAACAACAGATATCAACAATCTATTCATATTATCGGCCAGAATAATGCTAACAAAACCTATCATTAACATGATGACACTAGCAATAGCTAATTTTTTCTGTTTTTTCTCTTTAATCCCTTTCATCGCAAACTTCATCAAATATATTTTTGCAACTAATATTATATAAACATTCTCCAATATTAACATGGAATGACAAAATAAGTGGTTTTATGATGCTACTTACCTATCAATTGCCAATTCTTAAAAATACTTTAGAATTTTGTTGGTTCATCTGTCTTAACTGCCCTATAAACTATTAAACAGGAACAGCACTATTAAACAGGAACAGCACTAATATGAAAGCTATCAAACCATACATTATATACACAAGCATTTTTCTTTTTTTAACCATGGTTTGGTATCGTTGTTTACATTCCTCTGAACAAAGTGTTTCTGTAATTGGAATGGCTTTTCCACATATCTGACAATGTGTATGTTGAGCTACCTTCTCCACCATACTTAACCTCGTATCATATATGACTATAACAATGAAATACTTTCCTATGTGATTTTTATAGCAACTCTGCCGTCGATAACGTCTATGTTAACTAGGGTAGTAACACTTACGTTGGATTCATCCATTATCTCTTTGGCCACGTTCCCCTTGTTTACTGCTATAAACACACCTTTGATAACTACACCCATTTTTTTAAGAGCAGTTAAAACTGCCCGAAGGGTTCCACCTGTACTTAACATATCATCGACAATAACGATTTTATCTCCTTTCTTGAGACCATTTATGTGTAGTTTTGAGTTCGAGTAGCCAGTTGTCTGCTCGACACTTACTTCATCTGGAAAATCGTATTTCCTTTTTCTAATGATTGTGAATGGAATATTCATATTCAATGATAATATTGTGGCAAGAGGTATTCCCATTGCCTCCATGGTTACGATTTTGTCTATTTGACCGCATTTTTCTATAAACTTTTGCATTTCGCGGATAACTTCTTCTAATAAATCTGGTTTTATATATGGTACACCATCGGTTATTGGATGAATGACGTAAGAATATTCTCCCTTTTTTACAACTGCTGCTTCTGCTAATGATCTTTTTAGCTGTTCTAGACTTATAGTTCTCCCACCTCTTCACAAGTTTTTCTAAATACGGGAATAAACTCATCTATGATCTTTTTTGTTATCTGCGGCATTATAACAATGCGTATACATGAAAGACGATCTATCTCGTTAACTTTCCACCCATATTCTGATAGTTTTTTTACAAATTCTGGTACGTTTTTCATTTTTACACCAAGTACGTTCATTGTGGGTTTTGTAACTATAGTTAAACCCATCTCCATTACTTTTTCTTCTGTATATCTTGTAATGTTCATGCAGTTTTCAACTACTTTTCTGTAACCATCTCTACCAAGATATCTTGCAACGGCATATGCAGCAGCAACTGGGCCGCCAGATCTGGTTCCAAGTATTCCTGCTTGTTTTCTGCTACTAATGCAGTGAGATTCCACGCTTATCTCATCAAGCCATTTTTTGTCTCTGATTACAATTGTTCCTAAGGGGATGGCTGAGTATCCCATTTTGTGGGCATCAAGTGATATGGTACTTACACCTTTTGATCGGAAGTCAAACTCCGGTACATCAAAATTTAAATCTTTTAGAAACGGTATTACAAAACCACCAAAGGCAGCATCAACATGAAAAAATAGGTTCTCATCTAAACAAATTTCACTTAATTCCGGAATGGGATCAATTGTTCCCAGTTCTGTTGAACCTGCAATCCCTATAATAGCCGCAGTATTTTCGTTTATCTTGTCTTTGATTTTTGTAATATCTACATAATAATGTTCATTTAACGGCACAGAAACAAGTTTCATATCCATTAATGATGCAATTTTTTGAAAAGAAAAATGCGCACTCTCTGGGAGTATAATTTCCTTTTTTCCAGTTAGCCGTTTCGCAAGCCACATCGCAGCTATATTTCCTTCTGTTCCACCGCTTATGATTTGTCCTATCGCTGTTTTTGGCGCATTCAGCAACTCTGAGATGAACGTTATTAATTTAAATTCAATTTCTTTTGTTCCAGGGAATAGTTCAGGATCTCCTGTGTTTGTTTCTAGGAATTTTATGTAAGCTTCTTTTGCAATTGGGTGCGGCTGTGTGCACATGGAGCCAAGTATGCGTCCACTAGCAAATGTAAAATCTTTTTCCCTGTATTCGTTAAGTTCTTGAAGTATGCTATAATGTATATTTCTCTTGTTTTTTGATTCCATTAATTATACAGCATGCTGCCAAACACAAAAAAGATTTCGCTTTTGTCACCATCACATTTTAATATGGGAGAATGTATTTTGGTTACATGATGGAAAAAGAAACTAACGTTAAGGCGGAAGAGGTCACATCTTTTCTTAAACTACCTGTCTACACTCGTGGAGGAACATATGTTGGGCATGTTAAAAATGTTTTCTTAGATATGGATGAAAAACGTGTCAGCAGTCTGTTAGTGACTAATACGAATCCTTCAATTGTCGAGGGTACTGTTGATGTGGCTGTTCCTTATAGATGGGTCAATGCTGTTGGTGATATAGTCATCCTTTCTCATTTCCCAGAGAGAGTTGCTACTATAAAAAAAGAAGAAAAAACCAAAGACGAAAGTTCAGAAATTGATGTCGTCAAATAGAGAATAGCTGGATATTGCCTCATACATATTTATAGCTCCATTTCCCTTGCGAATGGAAGGTACAAAGAAATACTTTTATATAGTGAAGGTTATATATATTGTTATACTACGGATGAGTATATCTTAGTACAGCGGTGTAAGAACTGTACAATAATGTTTAAATAGAGCGAAGTATAAATAATATAATGGAAATATAAAAAATATGGTGATAAAATATGAAGAAATTTAGAGCTGCAAAGGCAAGTATCATATTGGGGATTCTCCTAGTTGGTTTATTTGCTGCTTTTATGCCTACCTCTACAGTTGCAAGTGGTCTCTTTCAGGGTAATATTGAACTTACGTATGATGTTGATGATGTTCCTTCTACGATTCGACCAGAATCAGATATCGCGAGGATAGACCTATATATAAATCATTTTGCCTCAGGCTTGGGATCAAAATTCGTTATACCATTTTTTAGTGCAAATACAGTACCTATCGAACTTTCAGTTTCAGATACTCCAGATTGGCTCACAGTAAGTGTTGCTCCAGGGGTTGTTTATCCTAAATTAGGTATGGAAAAGGCCGAATTTCCAGAACATGCTATTGTATCAATTTCACTAACTCCAAATGCTCCCGCATTTCAAACACAGAGCATCGAGATTATTGCTACGCATAATGCTATTCCCCCAATACAGTCAGCCATGAATAAGATTCCAATTGAAATAAAATCTGGATACTATTCAAACTATCAATATGAGTACCCAACGTTTAAGGAAATTGGGGCAGGAGAAACTGTGACATTTCCCATAAATATCAAAGGTTATTCAAATGCCAGATCACGAATAATATTTGAAGTCGTTGATCCAGCAGAAGGTTGGAGTACAAGTATCAATACCGAATTTTTCTTGGGGACCACAGCACTTGGCGAAGATGCAACTGGTACTGTCAATTTTATGATTCAATCTCCACTAGACTTTGGATATCATAATGAAGTTCAACAATTCAATGTTCGAGTGAAAACAATGGCGGCAGGACATCCTGGTGAAGGTGTTGATAACACGACAATGTTGCAGTTCACAGTTAGATCCCGTGGGTTCTCTACCCCAGGATTCGAAGTAACATTTACAGTAGTTGCGTTAATGGCGGTTATTGTTATTTACAGAAAAAAACGAAAAATAGTGTAATTCATCCCGACTGATGTATGGGCTGATTCATTCCAAGTTGAGATAAATTTGGGGGCAGGTAATACTATTTAGAGGATTAATAATATGAAACATACATTACGTTATACTGCATTTGCAATTGTATGTTTAATCATATTTTCTTCTACTTTGGTACATATTGCACCAACATCTCAGGCAACACCAGAACCACCTGATCCTTCTAAACTTTGGCAAAAAATTTGGGCTTCGCTTTTAAGTTTGAAGTGGTACAATATTGGATCAGGTCCTACTCCAAAGTATTTTTATGCAGATCCTGACTATATAGAAGTAGATTATTTGGGAAACACAACAGTTGATCTCGTGTGGGGAGTTGAGAATCCTGAGAGAAAACCCTATCATCGTTTCCAATCAAATATTTTTCCAGAATTTACTCTTGTCTACGACGTTGTATTTCCTGAAGGTATGCCTGAAGACGCTTTTCATGCTGTTTTTGATCCGCCCACTTTCGATATTGTAGAATATGATGAAGAAGTTGGTGGTAACGATGCAAAAGCCCCTCAACCCGCAACTAAACTTACTCTTTTTCTAGATCTTCCCGGAGATCCCAGCAATCCAATCCAGGATTTTATTCTTAAAGTGAATGTATCCATATACAGAAAATATGGCGACATCATAAATACATTCGGCCCGTTAATATCGTTTCTTTCAGGTATTTGGAAGGCCAACTATGAAGCAGATATTGGACATAAAT
>CAZXHI010000122.1:0-9852 GCA_964640555.1 uncultured Thermoplasmatales archaeon
ATCTCCCTTGTAGGTCTTGCCACCATATTCTAGGTTCTTTTCAGCCCAAATTACATCTTGTCCAATGGGGACAAAATCGACTTCACCTTCAACGTAACGCGCATTCCTCACCTTCCACATCTCCCAGTACTGATAGAAGTCATCAATAGGTGTTGTTCCAGTATCCTTTGTAGATTGTTCTATAGGTTTGATAACATGTTCAACAAACTCATCATAAGTTGGGGCTTTCCAATCTAAACCATATTTGATAGCAGCCCGCTCCCATACTTTCAATCCTTCATATATCATTCCCCAACTGAATGGTCTCCTGGGATCTAAGAACGCACTGTATATTCCTTTGAATTCGCTGGCATGAGATTCAATAATTGCTATCAATTTATTAAGAGAACAATTTACATGTTGTAGTTCTTCCTCGACTAATCTCCAACCAATAGGTTTTAACTTTGTCAACACACCATCTATCTTTTTTGTATTTTCCTCTTTACTGCGTTCTCCTTCTTTCAAAATATCAAATTCTATTTTGAAGATACGTCCCAAGGTAGACTTATTGCTTATCTTGAATCTGTTGCTTGAAATACCTAATACTGCTCTACTGAGAAACTCGACCGTGCTTTGATCTGAATATTTTCTCGACGATGCTAAATAGTTCTCCGGATACTGTTTCAATAAATCATCTAATCGTTTCCAATCTACCCTATCGACTTCATTAATTGTAAGGTAATTTCCAATGGAATCGATAGCGCTTATAAATCTGGACGGAGAATTAATCGAATCACCCGATACAGGATATATCGAATACAAATACATAGAAAATATCTGGTGGACAACAGATTTACCTAAATGAGAAACTGGAGCATAATGCCAAATGATAGCTACCAACTTCAACTTCTTCCGTAAAACTAATGCAAATGGTGCCATAACACTCATGCCCATAGCGGGCAGTATTTCATATGGATGCCAGTACTTAGTGACTTCGAAATATGGTTCTAATGCATCTTTAGATAATGGTTCTTTTAAACTGGGTTTACACCTTTCAGCCGTAGTTGATTGCAAATCTTTAATTGGCATAACATCAAGGCATAGCGTCAGTTTATCATTTTCTTCATATACCCCATATGTTGCGTGGCCGTATTCGACAGGCAGATCAAGGCACGTAGCATTAACAGCATCATCAAGCTCATTTTTAGCTAAAACACCACCTTCCTTTTTCATATTCTTGATAATCTGACTCATATCATCTACTGCCTCCTTATATCCTTCATATCTGAATACGACACTGCCATCGATAATCATTTTGGTTTTTGGTTTGAATTTACCAGAATAAACAATATGTGTTTCCCATGAGCCATTTTTTTGAAGTTTGCTTACGTAGATGCCTCTTTTACCTAAAAGAAATTTTTTCTTATCTCCCAACTGAACCTCTTTTAGAAACTCTTTCTGATTAATGAGTTTTCTAATCATTGATTCATCGGTCATTACCAACCACCACCTCCTGCTTTGACTATTCTTACAATTCGGGAGAGCGGGATCATTATGTGTTCGCCAGATCCAGATACTTCAAAATATAATAGGCCGTCTTCGATTTTGTGAATTCTGCCAGTCTTCTTGCGTACTCGTTCACTATCATCGTGGTACAGAGTATCCATAGTTCCATCCTCCATCTTCCATTATGATTTTTGTTTTTGTTTTCATAGTTCCACCTTTTTCAAATTCTTCCAAAAGTTTTCCTAAAAGGAGTTTTGATGGAATTTCTGGGACTGAAACTGTTCCCAAGCGCTTAGGAACAGGGAAAAAGCAGAACTTCGGCTCAATCCCTGGCCTTCGTTAATTATTATATATTGTAACAGTATATAGTTTTTTTTCCTGTTACACTCCTGTTAATTTCTCAAATCACAAAAACCCACTATTAATATTCGCCTAAAACTTTGAATAACAGTTGTAAACACGGTTTTAGGAGTATTTCTCCCTGTTATGTATATAATTTAATTAATGATAATTTAAAACCGCGCATACCGTGTTAAATCGCGTTTTATCTGTTTTGTACTTTTTTATTTTTCTTAATGGATTTCATCAATGCCTCTGTTGCTAATTTCTCATCACCGAGTTGTTATGCCAGTTGTTTTAAATTTCTTTTTTCTTTCCTTTTCGTCATTATAAGCTTGAAGGATTACCTCTTCAGGTATATTTTTTTGTATATTGGTCAGATCCCCATTTTCAGTATTTATTTGATTTGAAGTTGTCCGTTTTTGAAACTCAAGTAAGGATAACATTTGTTCTTGTAATTGATCCATTTGGCCTTTCATTTTATCAATTTCATCTTGATTGGCCGGTATTTCATATATTTGAAGTCTATGCATTCCTTTAACATATTCTTCCCCAATTTCTTTTTGAATTTCTAAATTATCATTGTATTTTCTGTAAACATCACTCATATAGCCAGAATGCCCCATCATATACTTCACATAAGATTCTGGAACTACCTTGGATATTCTAGTTTCAAAAAACTTACGCAAAGTGTATAGATGCAGGGTATAATCTCCTGTTGCTCCGTCCCTTTCAATAAAGCCCGACCGATCTAATAGCTTGTTCCATTTGCCCCTCATTGTATTTGTAGTGTATGGAAATAATCTGTCTGCTTCGTCACCATATATTTTTGTGCTATATTGTTCTTTCAAATATTTCTGTAATCCCCTGGTTTTCCTTAGTTTAATGTTGATGTGTTTATTCCTAACCTTCAGCCATTCCAAAACTGCACCCTTTGCCTCATTGGAAATAAAAGTAATACGCCGTTTCTTATTTTTTGATATATTGGCAGGTATCCTTATTTTAACAGGGCAACTATCAAAATCTACCCTTTTTGTTGTCAATCTACACAGTTCTTCTGGCCTTATACCACTGGAAGCCATCATAAGGAAAAATGCCCTTTCCAAAGAATCAGAGCAGTGGTTTAGGATTTGTTGCAACTCTACAATGGTAGGGGCTCTATCCTCTCTTACTGGCTCAGTTCCTTTTCCACGTCGTGTTAGATTTTTCCAAAACTTATTTGGCAGATCGATATCGTTTTCTTCCAAAAATCCTTTAATTGTTGATTTGTGTGGTGGTATGGATTTAGGAGAATATTTTTCATTCATATTTTGCCAGTAGTTCAATACATCTTTCTTGTGATCTCTAAGGTAATTCTCATTCTCGTCTTTGTCAAAGTAGTGAAAAGGATCTGTACCTAAAAATTCAAAATACAGTTTCAAATGAGATTTGTATTGATATCTAGTTTGTCTGTTTGAAAACCAACTGTTCAAATATTCTTCAACTACCTTTTTCTCCATAATACTACCAATAATTTATAAAAAGAAAAGATTTATAAACTTTTGTATACAATTTTATAAATATCTTTTCAAAATGTCAGGAATTTCTTCAATTATATCCGTAGCAAGTAATCCATATGATTTTTTCTTAAACCCTTCGTTGCCGGCCTCACCGTTAAGGAAGGCAGCTATTCTCATTGCATTAAACGGGTTGACGCCTTTAGATAACAATGCCCCAATGATTCCTGCCAGTACGTCTCCTGTACCCCCTACGGTCATCGCTTCGTTATGTATTTTATTGAGTTTTGTCCTTTCACCGTCACTTAGAATATCCACATAGCCTTTCAGAAAAATTGCAATTCCTAGTTTTTCAGCCCATACCTGCACTATTTTAATCCTATCATAAATAGTCTGAGGGATATCAGAACCTGTTAATTTTTTAAATTCTCCCGAATGTGGTGTAACAACAGTAGTTGAGTTTTTTATTACTTCTAATTGGTCTCCAACCGGCTTTATCGCATCTGCATCTATAACCAATGGTTTATTTTGCTCAATAACAGTCCTTATAATCTGTATTGTTGCCTTTTCTGTTTCTTTTGATTTTCCCAGCCCTGGTCCAATGATTACCGCATCACAGCTATGTAGGAGCTCCCTGATTGCTGGCATATCCTCAGGGGTTAAAAACTCAGAATTTAAATCTTTAACAATTAGATTGGGAGAAAAAGTAGAGATTGCCCTTTCTGCTCTCTTTGGTGTGGCAATATATGCTAAATCGGATCCTGTACGCAGTGCTGCAAGAGCAGTCATTGCAGGTGCACCAATATATGGCCCTCCACCTATGACCAAAACTCTTCCATTGTCACCTTTATGTGATTCTTTTTTTGGCTTAGGATAGTAGACCAATAATTCTCCAGGCCCTACATATTCAATTGCCTTTTTTGGTATTCCAATATCTACAATTTTAATATCGCCACTGTTTCTACTATCCATTCCATTTTTTACATCGTGAAATGTTAAAGTAAATTCTGGTTTTATTGCAGTGTTTGTCCCAAGTCCCGTAGGCATATCAACTGAGATAACTGTTTTATTTTTCGCTGCGTTTATCTTTCCAACTATTGTAGAGTAGGGTGCTCTCAAACTGCCAGATAAACCTATGCCTAACATAGAGTCAACTATGACATTTTTTTCTGAAAGGTATTTATCTATTTTACTTAGTGATTCTATATCATGTATTTTCAAGTTTATCTCTTTCAATTTACAGAAATTTTTTCTTGAGATGTCCGTTCGTATATCTTTTTCCGCTCCAGTCAAAAATAAAGTTACATTGTGCTTTTCTGATAGATATCTAGCAGCTACAAACCCATCCCCTCCATTATTCCCCATTCCACAAAAAACGAGAATGCTTTCGTTTGCTGAGTCAAGGTGGTTTATGATAAAGTCTGCCACTCCCTTTCCAGCGTTCTCCATTAGATTATGGGCTGGCACTCCATAGTACTCTGCATTTCTATCTAAAACCTTTATTTCGCTCCCAGATATCATACCAAAATATATAACAACTTATAGGCTATATATGCTTCGAAATATTGGTTATATTGGAGGACTTAATAGATGATGCCTGGAAGAATTAACCCTAAGCAGATGAATCAGATGATGCGGAAACTTGGCATTAGTGTTAAGGAAATAGAAAATGTGGAAAAGGTAATAATTCAGACGAATACAAGGGAATACGTTTTTGACGGCGCCGAGGTTACAATCATGGATGCTCAAGGGCAAAAAACATATCAAATTGTTGGAAGACCTCACATAGTGGAACGAAAAGAGGAGATTCCAAAGGAAGACATTGAGCTGATCATGGAGCAAACTGGTAAAAATGCTGAAGAAGCGAAAAAAGCATTAGAAGAGACGAAAGGAGACATCGCCGAAGCCATCATGAAATTAACGGGATAGATGTTCTGAATCTGCTTTGATATAAACGGAGATTTTCTGAGTTAGTTTAAACTGGATAGTTGGCTATCTAAATTAACGAAAGATGTAAAAGCATGTTGTTTGTTACTAACTGTTGCTGGCTAGAACATGAAAATTAGAAATATACAACTCAAATCCATCGAGGCGAGACGATATGTAAATCTTAACGAGCGTCCTAAACAGGTTCGCATTGATCATAATAGCAATATCACTCATGCTTATGATATAAAAGATAATCAGGCCACAATTGATTTTCAATATACTGCAAGCTATGGCCCTGTTGGTATGGTTAAACTTGAGGGAACTTTGATATTTGAAGATGATAATGCAGGTAAAATTGCTAACGATTGGAAGAATACTCGTAAAATGCCCAATCAAATTGCAGGTCAGATACATACTGCTATAATGCATGCATGTGTTCCCGAGGCAGTTGGCATATCAAAAGACCTTGGTCTACCACCTCCAATTCCCCTGCCTCAAGTCAAACTTGGTGGAAGTCCCAACAAAGGACAGTTTGGACCAGAGGTTGCATAGGGTAGAGTTTTCTTTACTACAAAATTAACAATTCTAATAAATCAGATGGATATAATGTTTTGTCCATGGAATCAATAGTTATCTCAATTGGCGGATCAGTTATACTTGCTGAAGAAGCAGATGTGTCTTTTTTAAGAAAACTTGTAAATTTGCTAAAAAAGTTCAGTAAACAATATAAGATTTATGTGATAGTGGGCGGCGGAAAAATTGCAAGGACCTACATAAAAAGAGGTAGAGAATTAAATCTTGATGAAGATACATTGGATGAGATAGGAATAGAAGTAACAAGGGTTAATGCTAAACTCCTGACAAGCACCATTGGCATATCAAATGGAGACATTCCTATGACAACCGATGAAGCCAAAAGACTAGATAAACCTATAGTAATCATGGGTGGAACGCTACCAGGTCACAGCACAGATCTAGTTGGTGCAGAACTTGCAGAGAAAACCAGGGCAAATAAATTTATCATAGCGACAAACGTGGATGGAATTTATGATAAAGATCCGAACAAATATTCTGATGCGAAGCAACTTAAAGAACTAACAATAAACGAATTGATTAAAAAATATGGAACAGAATGGAGTGCAGCAGGGAGTAACGTTGTTATTGATGGCCCTGCCTTGGAAATAATTGATAAGGCAAAAATACCTACTTTTGTTGTAAACGGTAAACGATTGGATCAACTAGAAAAAATCATAAATAATCAATTGTTTGATGGTACAAGAATAATAGTATAAAAAAAAGAAAAGTGTTTGGGATATGACGGAGGTGTGATCTTATACCCAATTTAATGAAGAGCCCTTGTAGACATTTTAATTGTATTCAATGCTGTAAAGAAACAGTAATGCTTCTTTCAAATGCTGATATTAAGAGAATAGAAAATTTGGGTTTCCCTCGTGATTTATTTGTTGATGATGTCAAGGGCTGGCCACAGTTGAAGAATCAAAACGGTCATTGTGTATTTCATGATGGAATGAAATGTTTGATCTATACACATAGGCCTGAAGGATGTACCCTGTATCCTGTGATATACGATATGGATAATAATTGTGCGATTATCGATGAGGACTGCCCCTATGGAAGTCATTTTTCTATATCTCGGGATGTTAGAAAACAATTGTTTTCTCTTGTTTCAAGAATTGAATCAGAGCATATGTAAAATGGTATATAAAAAAGTGGGTTATAGGATGTTCTTGCACATCCTACATAAGTAATATACTGCTTTTGGTTGATTATCGTACAAAATCGATATCACACTTTGAACTTGTAATTGCCTTTTGTAATGGACGTTCTTGAACTGAAGAAAAACTGTTTGGACCAAGCAAATTAGGCGATTCCACTCCAGTCATTATTGCCATAACTCTGCATTTCCCCTCAAACTCAGGTAATACTCTTGCACCAAGTATAACATTGGCGTAACAGTCCAAATTCTCTGTAAGTGACTTTGCTACATCCTGTACATATTTCAAGCTCATATTTGGCCCACCTGTTATGTGGACAAGTGCCCCATTGGCTCCTTTATAGTCAACATTTAACAACGGATGATTAAGTGCCTCATTTACAATGGCATCTACTCCTGCATCTTCGTCTGCTTCTCCCCAAAGCATGACAGATAAACCACCTGAATTCATAATGGATTTCATATCTGCATAATCTAGGTTGATAAGCGATGGAACGGTAATAGTTTCAGAAAGACCTTTTACAGTTTCTGCTATCATCTGGTCCATAACAGAAAATGCCTGGTTGATAGGCAGGTTAGGGACAAATTCTAATAATCTATTGTTGTCAAGGACGACGGTGCTATCCGCTTTTATTCTTAGGTGATCAAGCCCTTCATCTGCTTTGATGAGTCTTGCCCTTTCGACATTGAATGGGGTCGACACCATACAAGTGACCACTGCATTGTGTTTCTTTGCAATCTCGGCCACTACCGGGACGGAACCAGTACCAGTCCCTCCACCCATACCTGCGGTAATAAATACCAGATCAGAGCCTTTTATAAGTTCTTCTATTTCTCGGCTTGATTCACGAGCAGCTCGTTCTGCTACTTCAGGAAAACCTCCTGCACCAAGACCACGTGTGAGATTACCTCCAATCAATAACTTGTGATCTGCTTCCACTAAATCCAAAGCTTGCTTATCAGTGTTAATAGCAATAGTACCGGCACCTTTAACGCCTAGTTTATTCAATCTTGTTATTGTATTGCCACCTGCACCACCACAGCCCACAATTGTTATGCGAGGGGTGCCAAACATATCTTCTCCATCCAATTTCAATTTGCTTTCTTCTTCTGCTTTATTTTCTATTGCATCTGTAATTAAAGATCCCATACCTCTACTTCTTGCCATACCATTCCTCCTACTCTGGTAGTTTGAAGGACGCCCATCCCTAGGCGTCCTTCTAAAGGGTGCATCCCATCCCTCTCCATAGTGTCTTAAGCGTTATTTTTGCACGTAAGGTTCCATGGTTTCAACTGCAAATTCCAAGTCCTGCATCTTCCTCGCCTTATCTACCTTCTCAATGACTTGATCAGCATATGCTTTAACGAATTCGTTAACCGCACGGCGAATGACTTCAGAACGAGAAGAGAAATCTCCAGCCCTAATAAAAAGATCTATCGAATGAAGATCATACTGGGGAATTCGGATTGTTATACGATGATTTTCCATATCTCTCCTCACATACATCAAATAGACGTCAGACGGATACCATTTGCATGCCTGCTGCATGTCAAATATGCACCAAACAAATGACATAAGACATCATTTGTCTGACAAAAACGAATGCGCAAATCGGTTTAAATATCTTTCGCTAATTTTCGATCTAGACTGCTACAGCATGTCCAAAGGCTACGGTCCCTGAAATTTTTTCAATCTTTACCTTAATCATAGAACCTTTAACTGCACCAGGCACATAAACAATATATTTGTCAAAATATGCAACACCATCTCCCTTCCTGCCAATGTCCTTTATTGTCAAATCGTAGGTCATTCCCTCCTTCAGAGTTTCAGCTGGTTGCTGTACCGTCTTCTTCCTACGAGATTTCACTGAGCGAAAGGCGCCACATGCATCACATCTAACCAAAATAGTCCTACCTTGTTTAACAAGATGTGTATCAGGCCTATTGCATTCAGAACACATGACGTATGTGTCAATATAATCTTTCAGTTTATCCTGTATCTGCTTGGCAGGTATTTTACCTTGAAATACTACTCTGCCGCTAAGGATTTCACCTGAAGTACCCAATCCTCCTAAAAGAAACTTTAAAACATGGTCTGAATCGCGGTTAACCGCATCAGATATCTTGTCGAAATTTTTTATAAACGTTGTGTTTCCTTCGTAGAATATTTCTGCTTTTGGTAACTTGAAACGATCTTCGACAAATTCCCTTGTTGAAGTATTTTCCTGAACCTTTTTCAATAACTTCCTGTAATCTAAATCGGACATATTGCTGCTGGTCAATGCAATAGGTGTCTAAAAAACTTCCGTTGAGAAAATATCTTACCACCAATGCATTTTTAAAATTAGAAAAACAAGTTCTTGTCTAATATCTGATGATATTGGATTTTGCTTTTACCCCAATTACAGACAATCCGTCTCTCATTGCTTTTTCAGCAACATCTACTTTCCTAGTAAATATCTTGCTATTCCCTTTTGTCCAGTGCCAAACATATTCTGACATTTTTCTCCCCCACAATTACTATACTCAGCGTTAACCTAACAATCACATCTTTAAATATTTTTTTAAATTTTGAAGTCAGTGTGTTTTTAAAATACTAGCCAATCAATAAAAGAAACTTATATTTTAGGCAGAGGAAATAAGGTGGCAGATACAGAAAAATCAAGATATGGTAGAGGGATTTCAGAACATTTAGTGCTGGAATCTAACTGAAAAAACTGTAAATCTAAAAAGGATTAAAGACGTTTTGAAAGTAATTCACAGGCAAAGTCGCTAGTTTACAAATAATTTAATATACTTTCAAGAGTTACTCGCCAAGAAATAATGTGGCAATAACATCCAATATAAATTATTATTAGAAAGATAAAA
>CAZXHI010000123.1:0-25806 GCA_964640555.1 uncultured Thermoplasmatales archaeon
GGGCGAAAGATGCATTTTCTCACCACAATTTGGACAGACCCATTTTTCTTCCAGTTCCGTTATCATTTCCACATATATCCGCTCCAATTTTATTACAAAGCATTTTATTGTCTACTGCCTATTCTATTTAAATCTAGTGTGGCAAAATGTCAAAATGAAAATATTTTCTTACATTCCTATTATGAAAGCAGATTTCAGATTGTATATACCACCAACACATATTCTAGATGTTTGACATGCAACTTTATCCACTTATATTTGGTTTTTCCCAAACCGAATAGAATAGGGTGACTTGCTTCCAAATAAAAATTGCATATGGGGGAGCCCACATCGAAACTGGAACATGAAGTTACTAGTAAATTTTATTGGAGTCCGATTCAAACAGAGGATAAGATTTGAATCCGCTTTTTACTGGTTAAAAATCTTATTTTTCAAAGAGTATAAAATCATGTAAACATCCTAATATGCTTTATCGTGATGATCAAGTGATATTATTCTAACAACATTTTCTTCTATTTTGAACACAAGAACAAATGGGCCAAAATGTATTCTCCTATATCCTGCAAGAACATTTTTGAGGGATTTGTAATGTCCCGGATCCTGTACGATATCGATAAGCTTTTTTTGTATTTGACTGAATAAAGCCTTGTCTTTTTTCTCCAACTTTTTCATGGATTTTTCAAACTGCGAACTAAACTCAACAATGTATTCCATGTTACAAACTCTTTAGGTATTCAACGGCATCTTTTTGGTTGAATTTTTTAACATTTTTTCCACGTATCATATCATTTTCAATTTTTTGATATCTTTCCATTCTCTCAAAAAATACTTTTTTTCTGATAAGTTCTAGAATGAACTCTTGAAGATTTCTATAACCAAATTCTTTTGAATATTCTTTTGATGCTTTCAGCAAATTTTCTGGCATGGTAAGGCTTATCTGTTTTAAAGTCATAATATCACCAAGTACTTATATGTACTCATATGTACGTAATAATAGTTAAACTTTTCTAATAAGTAGCCTAAATAACTCAAATTTTTACCATATTTTTTCCATTTTGAATATTCGCACCGGATAAATATCGTTTTTAGAAAATTGAATGGTTTATAGTACCCTAATTTATGAGAGCTGTTTTTATTTGGTTTTTTCCAAACGTTTTAAACAACTATTTATACAAAACCAATTATAACAGAGAACAGAGGTTTGGTTTTAATGAAAATTGATAAAAAAATTATTTCGCTGCTAATAGTCGGTCTGCTTGCGTCAACAGTTATGTCTGGATGTATAGAACAACAAGGTGGAAGTAGCGGAATAGGGTTGATTACTATACCTGTTGCAAGTGCATCTGCTTCGGATAACCCAAAATACGCTATGGCATCATATTACAGTTCAGAAGAACTAATTATAAACACCAGTGTATCTCAATATGACCTGCCTTTGGATTTAACATCGATAACAAACATAAATGACATCTATTCTCGATTTTACCTTAATGAGGAGCAAAAAAATCTTTTGAGTGGAAATGGCTTTGTTGTCATAGATCACGGCTTTGAAAATGATATAATCCAGCCATACAAAGAAATGAAACTAGCCGACATACCAATTTTTGTAACCAGCGATACATTATTGCATTTATACCACATACAATTTGATGAAATACTGAAGGGAATAGAGGAAAGGGAATTCTTTGGCAAAATTTTAGATCTAAGCAAAGCACTTTTCGATAAATCAATAGAAGGCTATCAGAACTATATTGATAGTGATCTTAAAGAGGCGGCACGGCGCAATATTGTCTATTTGGCTGTTGGGCTGTCTCTATTGCAAACGCCAACAGAAGAATATGATGAATCTGAAGATATACAAACAGTTGATTTTAGCATTCCTAGTTATGTAAATGATGAAGTAGAGGGAGAAGTTGCATTTATTGAATCTCAAGATGGTTTTCATGATAGCCCAATATTTCTCTATAGGGAGGATTACTCCCAATACAAACCACGGGGACATTACACACAATCAGAGAAACTCAAACGTTATTTCAAAGCCATGATGTGGTACGGACGAATGTCCTTTTTGATGAAAGGCGGAAATCCCCATTGCCAATACTGTGATTTTCTAATATCTGAAAATGATGCAAAGATTCAAACAATTCAGGCAAGCTTGATAGCTACCGCACTACCAATCGTAACGATAGATGACGAATCCCTTGAAAACATATGGACAAGAATATACAAGATTACGTCTTTCTTTGTGGGAACCGCAGATGATCTTACACCATATGAATATCTTGACTGCATAAAGGATGTTTTCGGATCGGAATTCAATGCAACAGAACTTGCCAATGATACAAAACTACTCGAGTTGAAAGTGGAACTAGTACAACTCAGAAACCCAAAGATCTATGGTGGAACAGGAGAAATAGTCATACTTAAGCCACCTGGAGTGCCATTTACCATAGAGGATCTCAACGAAACACTTGACAAAACCAAAGGCATGCGGCTCATGGGACAACGATTCATACCAGATTCATACATGTTCCAACAACTGGTATTCCCTGCAGTAGATCCATTTACTGGAACGGGAAAGCCCTTCACCATGGAGTACACCAATGGAGGGCCTGCCCGTGTTTTTCCCAGAGGGCTTGATGTCATGGCAGTACTAGGATCGAACAGGGCCCTTGAAATCCTCGAAAACGAAGGCGACACAGAATATGAACACTACTATGAACAACTAAGCATGTTGCAGGAAAACTTCTCCAGCCTGAACATTACGGAATGGAACCGCAATCTATATTTCAGTTGGATATACACTCTAAAATCGTTATTAAAAGAGTACAACAGCAGCTATCCGACATTTATGAATACAATCGCATGGCAGGGTAAGGAACTACAGACGGCGCTTGCATCCTGGAGTGAACTGCGCCATGATACAATCCTTTATGGAAAACAGAGCTATACACCGATCAAAGCAACGTCAGTAGAACCTCCAGAAAAACCCGTTGTCGGATATGTCGAACCAGTACCAGAATTCTACTTACGAATTCACGCACTAACCAAAATGACACGAGACGGACTAACAGACCTTAATGTTCTAAATAACACAGAAACCAATAGATTACAAAGCCTAGAAATAATTCTCGAACGTTTGATTAACATATCAAAAAAAGAGCTTGAAAACAAGGAGCTTACAGATTCTGACTATGAATTCATCAGAAACTTTGGTGAAAACCTGGACAGTATAGTAACCGGAGTCAAAGATAAAGGAAAAGAAACAACGATTATCGCAGATGTACACACCGACACAAACACAGAACAGGTCTTAGAAGAAGGAGTTGGATATGTCGACATAATCCTCGTTGCATATATGACTCCCAATGACAACATCATAGTTGGCGCAGGTCCCGTCCTTAGCTACTATGAATTTAAACATCCAATGGATGATCGACTAACCGATGAACAATGGAACGACATGCTACAAGGTGGACAAACTCAAGATAAGCCTGATTGGACTATCTCATTTATATCAGAATAAAAATTTCAAATTCCGGTTGCAAAACTTTCAATTTTTCTTTTTTCCCATGCATCTTCAGAAAGTGTGTTGTAAATATTTCCCTTAGGTGTGTCCTTAGACTGTTTTTTAGTATGAAGCGCTTCTTCTTTTTTGCTTTCTTCCATTGCATATTCTAAAATAGTGTTTTTCTTAAGTTGCCAGTAATGTGTACGCCACTCTCTACCATCATACAATGTTGCTTCTTCCCGCCCAGTTGCAAGCATTCCTTCTTCCTCCAAGATGTAAAACAGCTGCCTATCTTCAGGATCCAAGTAATTATCAATAATGCGGTCATCGTATCCAAATAAATCTAGGACAAATCCAGCGGTTCTACTGGCCCTCCTCGCATCAACACCCATTCTGTTTGATATTGCTTTTGACAAGTCATTCAATGTTATAATTTTCATACGAACTGCTCTCCCCCGCTTATATTTATTATTTTGACAGTAGTATATAATATGTAACCTATAATATATATACATTTTTACTCTCTATGTTTAAAATCGCAACAAATGTTGCAATATAGTTGCAGGAACGATTTCCAGTCTTTATCCAACACGGAAAGCTGCTAAAATGATCCCTATCGAAGCAGTAAGATACAAATAAAAGTTATTTTTGATATATCCAAAAACGGAGTGGCACACCCAATTTTTGATTTACATCACCAAAAACGTATGACTTTGCCATAAAGGACAAAAAATTTATATATAACTAACAATAAAACAGAATACGCAATGAAAGAAATATGGACATGCCCAAACTGTGGAGCGGAAATGAAAAAGTTAACAGATACTTCGACTCTTTATCACATATGTCCAATATGTGGCTGTTCCATGGAGGGAAAAGAACAGAATTTTGATTCTGGCAGGATTTGTCCTAATTGCCATTATATATTGGATAACAGTATAGAATGTTCTCACTGTGGTTATGATCTAGGTTCAGATTTTGACTAAAATGAGATTTTACAGGAAAAACATTGTATAGAATGAGGGTGTTTTTTACTTTTGTATGTTCTGTCTGTTGGAGCAATACTTGGCAGGTCATGCAAACCTAGCGAGTTAAGGGGATTTTACAGGATTCTACAATAACACCTCATAATACAACATCACACGTGTTACTATTTGCCTGCCACATCATTGTCCGAACCTTGAGTTTTGTTCATCCAGTTAACACAATTTTTTGTAATAAGATGAACTCCCCGTTTCAAGTATTTCCAGTATAATACCTTCTGTTACCCTGCCAACTCCTTTTAATTTTTGCAATTCTTCCTTCACAGTTGATAAAGGTTCTTTTAATTTCGAGATTGAATAGGCAGCATATCCATAAGGTGATTTTTTACCTTGCATTTTCAAAAGATAATCGATATGTTCCAATATAACAATAACTAAATCATTTTCACTCAATATATCCTTGTAAAGCGCAGGTGGAATACGTTGAGGTATCTTGTATTTTCTTGCAATAGTGTTAAACGTTAGATATATGGAACCATAATATTCATCTATTGCACTTCCCCACTTGCTCTCACGATATATATTCTGATATTCTACTATAAGATCAGGATAATTTTTCTTAAGCACATTTAAAAAATAATCTTTCTGCCTTCCCTCTTTCAAGGTCATTCCACCAAATACGATAAAGTCAATACCCACCTCATGTGCTTTCCTAACTGTATCTCCTATCAATTTTGGTGAATCAGTTATGAAAGGAATAACCGGAAGCAAAAACATACCGCAGGCGATACCCTCATCTTTAAGAAACCTGATTGTTTCAAGTCGCTCACTAGGTGATGGAACACCTGGTTCAAAAACTCGACTGATGTTATCATCTACTGATGAAAAACTAAAACTCACAATTGCCCTATTTCTTTCATTAATCTTTTTTATAATATCAATATCTCTTCTTACAAGAATCGATTTTGTAAGAATGTGGACTGGAAAATTTTTCTCATAAAGTAAGTGAAGTGTTTTTCTGGTCAGCTCATATTTTTTTTCGGCTGGTTGATAACTATCACCAACGCCGCCGCCAACACCTACATAACCATTCTTAAAAGGGGTACGTTTTCTTCTTGGATCCAACTCCCTACGAAGGACCTCAATGGCATTTATTTTTACAACTACGTCTTCCCCAAATTCTCCACCAACTTGATATTTCTCAGATCGGCCATCACAATATACACAGTTATGCTGACAACCTCTATACAGATTCATCCCACAACATGTCAAAAACCACGATTCAATTTTTTTATACTTACGAAGTATAGATTTCGCTTCAATTTCCCTGATATTCACTTCTTTTATGTATTCTTTTTTTGTATTTATATTCATCCACTTTTAACAAGTCCATCACTTTAATAGGATCTTTTTTTACAAGATTTCTACATGCCCTGTATGCTATCCAGTATGAGTTTTTATACCTGGTATCTGTATGGGAAGACATATTTTACCACTCATTATTGATTACGGATTTTCTGTTTTTGAAACCTTATGTTACTTTTCAAGCTATATTTGCTGGGATAATATTGGGGAAACGCAACATAATTTACATAAATAATATAATAATTTAAAATATATTGAAAACTGGAAAATGCCGAGACCAATGAAAAAAAAGTCGACTGTTTATTCCATTTTGTTGATTACTATATGGTTAATAATTTTACCTGTTAGTTTATCATATGAGAGTTTATGGTGGAATGATGATTGGTCGCATCGTCAAGAGATATATGTACCAATAGACACAAATTCGGATATTGCTAAATATCAACCAATCGACACAAGAATAGAATTCGACGAGAGTTGCTGGGCAAAAAATGAAAATAAACATTCTGTAAGGATTTGCTGCTTGAATGGGAACAATTGGAATGAACTTGATTCACAGATTTATAACCTAGAATACATTGATAAAAGTCATATTAAATCATGCAGTATTGTTTTTCTGATACCTGGGTCTGCTACTGGAGATGAACGATATTATGTTTACTATGATGATTCTGAAAAACCTAATCTAGATTATGATGATTATGTTGATGTAGAGGAGTCATTCTATCGTTATGAACCAATATCCGGATATTCTCTTGAATCTCATTATTACAAAATAATTGATGAGGGCTACATAATATATACGGTTGCGCAAGAGGGACAGGTTATTGGATATAATACATCTCAACATGTAACCAAAATGAATGATAAAGTCACCGAAGTTAAGCCAAAAAATGGTAATCTGTTTGCGTCCTTTGATTTTAAATATTATTTTGGTGAAGGACTTTTTGGTTATAGTTCTACAAGTCAGCATTTGGTTTCAAAGGAAATACTTGTAGATGGAAATCTGATGGTTGAAGTTGGAATTGTTAGTACATCAAACAGGGGCGATTTACAAACAACTGCAACATACAAATATTATCACTGCCCAACATCAAACACCAGAATACACACTCATGTGAAACATGAGATGCTAAGGGAAATCAAGGTCTATCCTGAAGTAAATACCGATGGAACTTATGCTTCATTGCAATGTGGTGGTGTTCAAAGCGTTTCAATTGAAGACTTGAACTTTGGTCAAATACTGCCATATATGCATGTTTTTAATGAGCGAGACAGTATATCAAAATTCTCTTTAGATACAGACCCAGAATATATACCAGAAGATCCAGATATTAGGGTTTTAAGTATCGAGGACGATGTTGATCTTGGTAAAAACGCATGGATATCATTTGATGAGGGAGATGCAGGGATATCCCATTCTGTAATTCTAAGTTCAAATAGTGTTGTGAAATCAGGAAATGATGAACGGGATGGAATTCAAGTAAATGCATTTGAGATGGATTACCCACATCTTCTTGGACTTGAAAATAATCTGGCTACCATACAGATTGGTAGGAATTCTTACGAGAATGGCGGTATCCATGATCTTGTAATACCAGAGGATTTTATAGTTGAATTCGACGCTGAGTTTTTCTCTTCAAATACCGGTGGTTTCAATATAGTCCAACATGAGGCAGAAATATTTCAAGAACTCGCAAAGATAAAACCACCTTCTAATGATGACTTTATTGATGACTCCAATAAAACTGAGAAACATGAATTATCGGTTTTCATTCATCTTTCTCAATCAATTCCCATGGGATCAGGACTTTCTGCTTTGTTGGGCCTAGATTTTTCATATATTAATGTTGAACTTTATAAAAATGATAAATTCACATATTCAGGAACGGCAGTAAGATTGCCAATGAAACCAATTTCTGAACTAGATGAACCAACCCCCCTTAAGAAAATTTCAACCATTCTGTTTTCTTTTGACTGGAGAAACTTTTCATTTTTCAAAAAAATATGTTTCTCTGATTTGGAATCTGGAAAATATACAATCAAAATTTACAGGGAGAATCCTTTTTTTGGAAAACAGAGAAAATACATAGGATTCACAGCACTAGAATTGAATGATGATACAAAAACTCATGTTTATTGCGGCATTGAGGGAGCGTTGTATATTTATGCATCTGATCAAAATGATGAAGATGTAAAAAATATTGAAGTGATTTTACTTAAAAATGGTAATATAGTGGCAAAAAATCAAACTGGTGAAAAAGGCAATACTTTAATTAAGGCACCATGCAGCATATCAGAAAACTATGATGTTAAAATTTTATACAATGGATTTATGGTGCATAATGGCACAATCCGATTGGGATATTTTACAAATATAATTCCCAAGAAAGAATCAGTATCTATCGAACGATACAATCTAAAGATAAATGTTTTTGACATCTGGAATATGCCCCTAGAAGTAGATGTAAATCCAGTTTTTACTAGTAAGGAGATGTATGAGTCAACACTAATCGCGGGAGAGAAACTATCGTTGAATTGCTATACATTTTCAAACCTTACGCCTTCATTGTACAAAATTAACCTAAAATATAAATCATATTCATTAGAAAAAGACATTAATTTAGATTCAGATATGGAATTTGACCTTGATTTTCCAGCTGAATTCAAAATAAAAGTTAGGATACTAGACTCTAGAGGTCTTCCATTAGAAGATGCGAAAATAATAATATCGAGAAATATTAAACAATTAGAAACAAAAACCAAAGATTCCAAGATGATGTTATCTCTTCCACCTGGTTTTTATCATGTTAAAATCTATGGTGAAAATAAACTAATAGGTTCAAGAGAAATCGATGTTTTTGGTGAAAGAAATTTTGATTTTATTACAATATCCGAACCATTTTTCCCTGCCTTAATTATCATTATTACTATTACTTTAGTAGCTATTTCTGCAGTTTTTTCATATGTTAAAAAAGACAAGATGTATTTTCTACTGATTCTGCCGATATCTCTTGTAATTGTGGCTGTTGTTTCTCCATGGTGGGTACTATTTGGTTCCTCCTTTCAACTAGAAACATCAACTCATATGTTTTTACTTCCATTAGAACTTGTCACAGTAACAACGATTTCCGATGTGATATCTGGGGAATTAGCATCTCTGCCGGATATATTCAGAGAATATGTTGGTCTGATTCCGATATTTTCAGTATTGGGCTGTTCATCAATTACAGCAGGGATGATTTTCAAAGCATTCAATTATCAGAGTTTCTACATCTTATCTTTGGTTTTTGCTTCACTTTCATTTGTTGGTTCTATCTTGACATTTTTCATTGGAATGTCGATGCTTGCTGAAGTGGGAGTTGGAGACCTAATGGGAAAGGGAATCCTTGATGTAAGCATTCCGGGGAAAGATATAGTTCCATCAGTTTCTTGCAGTTGGGGTCCAAGTTTAGGTTTCTATCTTTACGTTATTTCTATTTTTATTCTTTTTATTGTGCTAGCTGGAATTCTGTCAAGAAAATATTTCAAAAGTAGATGAATTTACATAATTTATTTATAAAAGAGAGCTTAGATCTTTCAATCTCAAATCCTTCTTTAAAATTCTAAAAGATGTTTGAACTATATATGATCATCAGTGAATCCTTCAATTTCTATAAAAAAGTTTTACTAAAAAATCGTATGTTACTTTATTCAATCACGTCTTTACTATGATAGTATGCAACCCAGGCATTTTATTGCAAAGTCTAAGTGCTCGTCAACCAATTTTACTAACACCAATCGATTTTATTAAAGATTAAACGTTATGAAACTGTAAGTGATCTAAGATGGACAAAATAGCAATTTTGACAAGAGATTGTGCAGGAATTAACGCTTCTATCCGATCAGTAGTAAGAACTGCCTTTTATCATAATATCGAAGTAGTTGGTGTTTTGAAAGGATATGATGGACTGATAGATGGTAAAATCATACCCCTAAGCAGACGGTCGGTTTCAGGAGTTATCAATCAGGGAGGAACGATTCTTAAGACTGCTCGTTCTAAGCGATTTCGTACTGAATATGGACAAAAACATGCAGTTCAGACTATACATAACAACGACATCGATGGCGTGATTGTAATTGGAGGTAATGGATCTTTGACAGGCGCACATATACTTGCCACACATTACGATATTCCAGTAATTTGTATTCCAGCAACTATTGATAATGACATTAATGGAGTTGATTTGTCCATTGGTTCGGATACCGCCGTCAATGTTGCTTTAGATGCACTAGATAAGATACGGGATACAGCAACAAGTCTTGAAAGGATATTTGTTATGGAGGTTATGGGTCGCAACTGTGGATACATTGCACTACAGGTGGCTTTAGCCGGAGGTTGTGAAGAGGTTTTTGTTCCTGAAATGGATTCAAACATTGAGAGTACCTGCGAAGAAATTCAAGCGAGTCATGCTAAAGGAAAGGTGAGTTGGATTGTTGTTGTGGCAGAAGGAAAAGCAAAAGCTCAGGATATTGCTGACACTATTACTAAAAGAACTGGCCTGGAGACACGAGTAGCGGTCCTAGGCCACATTCAAAGAGGAGGTCGTCCTACAGCCATAGATAGGATACTAGCGGCTCGTTTGGGTAACTATGCCGTTGATGTTTTAAGAAATGGCGCTACGGATCAATGCGTAAGTCTGAAAAATGACATGTTAACCACAATACCATTAAGTGTTGCAATTCAGACAAAAGACATCGATGTGAATGGTTATTATAAACTCATAAAAATTCTTACATGAACAAATATTGCAACCATAAAAAAACGATGGACGGGCATACGATAAAAGTCGTGGCATATGATAATGCTAGTAACATAGCAAGTGATGATATATTGGTTTGGAGATTTTACTAAAATTTTACTTTCAATGCGAAAAACAGTGTTTTATTGACGTGGGGATAGAATTAGCATAAATCGTATTTATTACATCTGTTGCATTTACCATACAAAAGATTTAAATTATAATATAATATTCGGGGAGTTTAAATCTGTGGGCACATTTTAAAAGCCTGTTGATCAAAAGAAACATTGAGAGATAGTATGGCATATAACTTTACATTTGATTTATCTAAACTATCGCAAACATTATTTAGAGAAATTGCGGAGTTTTCAGAGAAGGGAAAAATCACCGAAAGAATAGGAGACATGGCAATAAATCTTGTAAAAAAATTCAATATAGACAAGATTACAGGATTGCCTGTTTGTGACTCAATAACTGTCGTAGAAGATCTTATTAATGCAAACATCAAAAATAGTATTCATAAAGGGAATTTTCTAAAGACAAACAAAAGAGTGTTGTTTCTCCCCCATTGTTGCAGAAAATACATGGACTCAAGATGCAAGGCAGATTTTGATCCAGAGTCTGCATCTTACCTCTGCAGACATTGTTCTGATGATTGTCAGGTGCATCAGGCTACAAAACTTGCAAAAAAAGAAAATTATGATGTATATGTGTTGCCCGGCAGTTCCTGTGTCAAAAAGATTTTTCAGAAAAATTCGTATGATGGCGTTATCGGAGTAGCATGCACTGAAGAGATAGGTCTTGCAACAAAGATTTTAGAGCAATTCAACATAGCTGTCCAAAATATACCATTGATAAAAAATGGCTGTTCAGGAACACAATTCAACTTCGAAACTTTACAAAGAATAATGGACGAAAAGACGACAATGTCTTAGAACCCCATTCGTAAGATATAACTCACACATCCAAAAAACAAATCATTCAATCCATTGTTCTTAAGATTTCTAGAAAATCATCCATGTATTCCTTCAATATTAAGATAATTACTTGGATTATAATATTGGTCCGGAAAACCTATCAAATTTTTCCTTTCTACATTATTCATCAAAAACAAATGCGATAATTCGGAAATATAAGTGGACAAAAACCTAACAACATTATGTATAAAAACAACATTTATGTTTAAGTCATTTGGGATGATAGCATGGATGAATGGGATGAACATGCACACTATTCACCCGATGGAGAAAAGATTGTTTGGATGTCAATCAATGGATATGGCATGAGTACAGCAAGAAACTGGTGGGATGTTCTCAGAACAGACTATTGGCTTATGAACACAGATGGCTCTGAAAAAACACAAATTACATTCTACAATTTTGATCTTGAAGATGACGAGCGTATGATATGTTCAGATTGTTCATGGAATGCAGATGGAACTAAGCTGGCTACTACAATGCTAATAGTCGATGGAGATGCAATCACAGGAGGGATTGCAATTTTAGATTTTTCTGTTTATGAAAATGGAATCTATGCGGTGAAGGAGAATGGTTCGAATGAATAAAGGATTAAAAGGATCATTTTGTCTTTTTCTAATTGTAACGATTCTACTCTTTTCAGGTTGTATTGGTGATATACCTGATGACCCCAATACTTACATCAGATCAATAACTCATGATGGATTAGAGCGGACTTATCGTATTCATATCCCACCTTCGTTTAGCAAGGCTATTCAGATGCCGCTCGTTCTTATACTCCATGGAGGTGGAGGAACAGCCAAAGGTATGGAAGAACAACTCACACTCGGCGGTTTTAACAATCTGTCAGATAAAGAGGGATTCATTGTTGTCTATCCCAATGGTATTGAAAAGCACTGGAATGATGGTAGAAAAAACGTTACCTATCGCACGCATCAAGAAAAAATCGATGATGTTGGTTTCATATCGACATTGATAGATAATATTACTGAAGAATTTAATATAAATCCAGGACGTGTTTATGTTACCGGGATGTCAAATGGAGCAATGATGTCTTATCGCCTTGCCTGTGAAATATCCGAGAAAATAGCAGCTATTGCACCAGTTACAGGAGCAATACCTGAAGATATAGTTCAACAGTGTTCACCTTCAAAACCAGTCTCTATATTAGCAATTAGTGGCACAGATGATCCATTAGTACCATGGGAAGGGGGAGATATAAAGAGCCCTTTTTTCCATAAACCACTTGGGAAAGTTTTATCTGTACCTGATTCTGTTAACTACTGGGTAATTCACAATAACTGCTCCCCAATACCTGATATTACATGGCTACCTGATTTAGATCCTGGGGATGATACTAGAGTACGTCAAGAAATATATGGTGAAGGCGATGAAGGAACCAAAGTGATTCTCTATGCCATTGAAGGTGGTGGACATACCTGGCCAGATGGTTTACAGTATCTATCAGAATCGCGAATCGGTAAGACCTGCCATGATATTAATGCCAATGAGGTTATATGGGAGTTTTTCAAGGAGTTAGAGAGGGTTTGATACTCATGATGAAAAACAAGAAAAATTTGATTTTAGTGATGATAACTACAGCACTTCTACTTTCTTTAGTGCTTTTCTCAGGTTGTATAAAAGACTAGGGACTAGGAGGTGAGGACTATCGTTGGGATGTAAAATGGATCACTGGGCCAGGGCACTATGAATCCGGTGATTACGGACGTGAAATAGAATGCCAAGAACTTACCCGATTCTACAAGTTCCATGTTCCTACATCATATGAGCCTGACAAGGCGATTCCAGTTGTTTTATGTTTTCATGGTGGCGGCGGTTATCCTGGTGCTGTAAGATACCAGACCGATTTCGATGAAATTGCAGATGATGGAGGATTCATCGTTGTTTATCCAGCAGGCCATCATGATATTTGGAAAGATCGACTGCTATTCTGGAATGACGGGCGTACCGCTAAGAATGATCCAACGTTTAACGATATCGATGATGTTGGCTTTGTCTCGATGTTGCTTGATGACCTAGCGACGTTTTTTAACATAGATGAAAATCGCACATATGCTACAGGACTCTCCAATGGTGCTATGATGTGTTATCGGTTAGCCGCTGAGCTGCCTAATCGGATTGCTACAATTGCACCAGTAGGTGCCCAACGAGCAGTTGGCGAGTATGAACAGATGCCATCTAGACCAATATCCATAATTCACTTCCATGGCATAATGGATGAATGGGCACCATACTACGGAGGAAGTTCACCTTCATCCTTTTTCAAAACAGACTTTAAACAACCAGTACCAGAGACAATCCAATCATGGGTTTCCTACAATGAATGCCCATCTGAACCATCAGACACATGCAGAATTGGCAATGCAACATGTGTGAGGTACGGACCTGGTCTAAATAATACAGAGGTTGTACTGTGGACTCTTGAAGATGGTGGTCATACTTGGCCTGGAGGTAAAAAAGTAAAATCCGAAGAAGATTATCTTGGAGTAGGAACGGGGCCTATCAATCAGGATATCTCAGCAATGGAGCTGATATGGGAGTTCTTTGAACAACATCCGATGGGATGAATGCTATAAAAATTAAAAAGGGATAATATAGTGTGAATTTAATATGTCTAACGTGGTAAAACAGAATGTTCCAATAATTATACTTGCGCTACTTTCTCCCATTATTGCAGAATTGCTCAGTGGCTCTGCCCCACCCCTAGAGTTTTTTAATCCATTTGGTTTTATGTTACTTGTCGGACTATATGGAAGCGGTGTTATTATTGTACGTGAACTATGTATAAAATGGAAAAAAGGATGGGGGAGTATTCTACTACTCGGAACAGCATATGGAATTATCGAGGAAGGTCTTGCAGTAAAAAGTTTCTTTGATCCAAACTGGATGGACTTGGGCATTCTAGGAATCTATGGTAGATGGATCGGTGTAAATTGGGTTTGGAGTTTTTGTCTTACCATATTTCATACGATTTATAGCATTGCAATTCCTATCCTCATTTTTAGTTTGATCTTTCCATCTTTAAAAAATAAAAGATTGTTAAGTGACAAAGGTCTTACTGTATGCTTCGCCATTCTATTATTTATTGTTGGAGTCTGCTACTTTTTCCTGACGCCGTACAAATCAAATGCTCTTCTTTATCTTACAACAATGATTGTTGTTGCCATGCTTGTCGTAGCATCGTGGAAAATTAAGGCTGATTATGTAACCGCCAGAAATGTTGAGTCCATTGTGAAACCAATATGGTTCGGTGCTGTTGGCATCGCATTCGGTTTTTTATTTTTCTTTATAATGTACGCTGTGCCGCATCTTGTACCTTTTCCTATTATTCCCATACTCCTTGAAGGAATATTATGCTTGCTAGTGTTGCTATTTGTTGTCAAATATTCTGGACGTACTAAGAACTTTTCCCATAAACTAGCGTTCACAAGTGGCTTATTATCTCCGCTAATATTTTTAGCATTTATTCATGAGATCAATGGTATTTATGGGATGTCAATTGTTGGAATATTCTTTATTGTGTTTCTAATTTATCTTAGAAAGAGAATTGGGTACTACCAGAGAAGGATGGAGGAATTAAAGCCTTTTAGCGTCGATTTTGAATAACTTCATCCAACTAAAACAAAGTCGACCATCCCAAGTATGTTGAAAGACATTGCAGGTAAACTTAGAGATACAACTTACAGAACTATTGTTTGAAAACATATTAACCAGCTTTACTACTTTGTTTATTTACCACATGCAAGCCAAGAATGACAATTGCTCCACCAAAGACAAAAAACCAGGTAATTTCATCTCTAAATAGAATGTAACTGATTATTGTTGACAATACTGGAACAAAATAAAGATAAACACTGGTCTCTGAAGCGCTTTTAATCTCGAGCGCCACATACCATAAAACATATCCAATAACAGTTGGAAATACTCCAAGAAATATTACAACACTCCAACCAGTAAGTGACATTGCCACTACTTCTTCAAAGAGTGAGCTACTAATAAAAGGAATTAATCCAAGACTACCAAGTAAGCATACATAAGCAGTTAGCGAGAGTGCTGAGTATCTTCGAAGCATTTTTTTACCGGCAACGGTATAACCTGCCCCCACTACTGCTGCTAGAATAACTGCCAAAGCACCAGATATGTATTTTACCTCAAGAATAGTATCTGATCTGCCAACTGTAGAAATAACAACTACCCCAACAAGAGAAAGAAGAACCCCTAAAACTATCTTTAACGTGATTTTTTCTTTTAAAAATATTGCTGCCAAAATGACAACAAATATTGGGATAGTGGCAATAATTACACTTGCAGCACTTGCCGAAATGTATTGTTCACCATAATTAAGCCCCAAATGATACACTACAATACCTAAAAATCCTAGAAGAAAAATAGGAATAACGTCCTTTTTTTGAATTTTTGAGAATTTATTGGGTTTTGCAATTAGTAGAATAAGAAAAACGATACAGACTACTAAAAGACGCATAATTGTAAGATTCACTGGCGAAAGCTCTTCTAATCCAATTTTAATGAATGGAAATGCAAGTGCCCAGAAGACAATAGGCATTCCAATTATTATGAAGAAATATTTTTTTGCGAATGTGTCTTTTTTTGCAATCTGTTCTGGCATTGTATATTACAGGCAAATGAAATGTTTATTTAAATCATTTCAAATTATTGCTTTTCCAAAACTATAAGTTCCCAGGTATATTTTTGCATTTGAGACTACTGCTGTTTTATCTCTTTTACCACATCTCTTTTCGATAACATGTCCCTCATATCAGCAGGTAGAGATAATACATCACCTTCCCTAAGATTATATTCATTCATATCAGTTCCAATAAACTTAGGTATGCCTTTGGTTACTCTTACAATAGGTTTAGAGTTATCTTGCCACCCATTTTTCTTGTCTTCTTCCTTGGGCTCAACAGTTTTCTCTTTTCCATTGCTTCCTTTTGATTCTTTTTCCAAAACTTGCTTACGCATTTGTGTCATTAACTCTAAGGTTGATTCAAACAAATCCTTTTCTACATTAACAAGATTTTTGAGATTGGGATTCCCCCCACGGGCCTTTGAAATTGTCGCCAGTAAAATCTTTTTCTCACGCATTTCATAAATACTTGTTACAATTTTATTTGTGTCCCGTATCTCGACTTTTAGAAGCATTTGTTTCTGAGGTGATGATTCTTTTCCAAGCCGATCATCCAAATTTTCTAAATACTTTGACAAATCATTGTAAAAATTAGGTTCTATTCTTGTTAAACTCGGTGATTTTTTTTCCATTTCTTGGATTCTTCTAAGAGTTTTATAGTTTATTTCATCAGCATTCATCTATCTCTCATAGAGTATATCACCAGATATGTTAAATAAATTTTGAGTGAAAAGATAAAACATACAACAAATGCATGTTAAACAAAAAACCCATCAGCAAAAATAAAAATACAACTGCAATATCTACCCCCACTATAATCCAGTAACATATAAAATTACAAAGGTGAAAAAACATGCCATTTGCAAAAATTAACAATGTAGAAATCAATTACCATACCGTTGGAGATGGACAGCCACTGCTTTTTATTGCTGGTCTCGGCGTAGATAACATGTGCTGGATTTATCAAGTACCTAAGTTTCAAGAACTTTTCAAGGCTATAGTTTTTGACAATAGAGGCATCGGTAAAAGCACTGGAAGCATTGCTCCATACAGTATAAGGATGATGGCTGATGATGCAGTCGAGTTACTAAAGTATCTTAATATCGAAAAATCACATATAGTAGGTACCTCTATGGGTGGAATGATAGCACAAGAAATAGCAATCAATTACCCCAATATGGTTGATAAACTTGTATTATGTTCAACATTTGCCAAACCGCAAAACATGGTAGAAATCATCATGAAAGGCGTGAAAGACATTATAGGATACAATGCTCTGGACATATTCGGGATAAATCCACACAGACTTGTTTTTGAAAAACTATTCAGCTATCTTCTTCAGCAAATATTTTCTGAAGAATTTCTCTTGGAAAACAATAAATTAATAGAAGAAACACTGCGGAGATATATTTCTAAACTCACATATGTAGAAACGTTTTTGAAACAGACTGGAGCCGTTTACACACACAATACTTTTGATAGATTGAACCTAATAAAAGCAGAAACGCTTATAATAACAGGCATGGAAGATAAGCTTGTGGTGCCGGAATGCTCAGACATACTAGCGGGAAAAATATCAAGGTCAAAACTGAAAAAAATAGAACATGCCGGACATGGAATGCATTTTGAAATGCCAGATATCATCAATAAGATAGTTATAGATTTCTTATCAGCAAAAACAGAATGACTTGAGTCTACACAGTAGTTTCTATAACATTAAAAAATCAAATGATGTTTGCTAGCTTTCTTCCGATTAAAAAAACCGCCAAATAGGTAGGCAACTCTTCTTCTCCTGCTACAAGATTGAATTCTTCTCCGCTCATTTTCATATGAACAGGCCCATTTAGCTCGACTTTTACTGGGTCATCTGGGAAAACAACAGCATCCCTCAGTGGATCAAAATCCTCTAAATCATCCAAGGTTGTCTTTGTCACCTTTAGACCTGTCTTTGCATGCAGAGATGACGGCAGCCTAATAAGACGTTTAACATCACAAGTTACAGGTTCGTCAGTCTCCCCTGCACTCATGGAAACAGCCGTCTTTCTCAAAGCATTATTAAGAAAAAATTTCCTAATGGTTTTTGACTGATCTAGGTTGCCTTCCCTAATTCTTTTCACTCTTTCCTCAGAGAGATCATCCAAGAGTTTTTCAGCATCAGTTCTTTTTACTCCATATTCATCCAGTTTCTTCATGGGATCTTCGCTTTTCATTATCTCATCCACAATATCAAGTATACCTCTACTTATTCTTCCCCTCCAACCCGATGCACCAGGGGCAGGCATTTTAAGGCTTTTTCCACTTGGATATCTCCTCGAACCATATCGTTTTATACCTGTTACACGTTCACGAAAAATCAAAGAATCTTTTAAATCTCGTCCCGTTATATAATCCACAATTTCCCTTCGTTCATTACTATCTAAATCAAAGATAGCTTTGTCTTTAACGTGACAATGATATCCCCTACCTCCGCTGAAATAAAGGTCTAGGTTTTTTTCATCAAAACCAAAATCATTAAGTAAAAAATCATCAACTAATTTGTAGAATTCCTTTTTCACCAGTTCCAGTTGCTCAGAATAACTGTACTTTTCTGCATTAGCTAGATGATCTGAATCCAAATCAAAAATGAGTTCTGCACCCATCCAGTTTTTTTCCTGCATGGTTGGTGCACCGGGTTCCTGATAATACGCAGTGGAATAATACACATGAGCGGGAACTCTTCCTTTTAAAAAAATTTTAAAGTTTATTTTTTTGTCAAAGGAAAGATGCCTTATCATCCCCTTTCCGCCAAAAAGGACAAATGCAAATTCTCTTCTTCCAAAACGATCGGGTAGTTCAATATCTATTGTCTCATAGTATTCTCTAAATCTATTTTTTAGAAATTCTAAAGACTCTTTGGAAGTAAAGAAATCACCCATTGAAAAAATCATATGGTTTTTTAGTCTATAACATTTATTCTATCCCAAGTGCGTGCTTCCCCCATTTTCTTTGTATATATTGTAAATGATGTTTCTCCAAATACTTGACCAATTTCTCCCCTAAAGCATACTATCTTATCAATGTGGTTTTCCACAAATCCCATTAAATCCTTATAAGAAACAGCAATTATACTATCTTTAATCTGTTTTACCGTATAATTATCATATTCAGCACCTATTCTTTCACGGGTATCTGTACATCCACTAAACCTAGCAACCAAAAGCAAAATGGAAATTATGATTAAAATATAACTATATAATTACCTAAAATTAAACCGAGTGATCTTTTACTTATTCTTTCGGCATTCTGAGCATCGGCCATAATGTTGATTTTTACCAATCCAAAACCACTAAGTGGACCACTGTGAATAATCTCCGAACAATTACAACCAATACAGGTAAAATTACCTTTAGAAATTGTATTAATAATATTGAAAATATATCCCTTTATTATAATTTCCCACGTTACATTTATAGCGCTGTCATCTCCCTTGTTTATTAAGGATGCTTTCACGTTATTTAATCCTGATATATCATCAATAATAAGGTGAGGTCTTTTTGACATATTAATTACTGTGGCCTTTGTGAAATCATAGGCCTTACTTCCAGAAAAATCTGTAATATTAAGACGAACTGTATATTCACCAGGACTATCATAGCTATATATTGGATTTCTTAGTATGGATTTATCCCCATTACCAAAATCCCAATCCCACTTATATGGTCTAACTCCCCCAATAACATTACTCTGGAATTCAATCTTTTCATTGACAAAGGCATTATACGGTCCCCCTGCATCTACTACAGGGGAATCTCCCGATTTTTCACTATATATAACAATATCATCAATGTTTAATTGAGCGCCATTTACTCCAAGATATTGAAAACCTATTAAGATATTATTTTTATCATTATATTGTGAAAGATCAATAGGTTTTCCAAAAGAGGTATTGTACCAATTCCAATTTTCAAAAGGTGATAATAAATTATCTTCCGTCCATATAAGAGTCCAGTTAAAACCACCGTCTATTGAAATTTTTACATTTAAATCATAAAAATCATATGGCGAAACTGCCCAGTAATAACTTAAAAACCACCAAAAAGATAGATAAACTTTCGAGTAATCTCTAAAATCTAAAATTGGAGTTATAATCCACTCATCCTGAGAATTGTTCTGAATATCATTTAAACATTGAGCGCTACACATTCCATCATGGCAGTTATGAATTCCTATTTCCCAACTGCAATTTGAGTTATTGACAATATGATTCCAGCCAGTTGGAGGAATTAATCCTCCTTCAAAATCTTCTGATAATATTGTGATTCTATCCTCGCTTTCATAATCTAACAAATCTCCATTTTTATTTTCTACTAAAACATTATTAATATTGTCATCTACATTAAATAAAGCTACAGATTTCATCGACAATAATATAAAAAATATAAAGATTAAAACTATTACACTTAAATCCAGAGTAGTTCCTTTTTTAGGTACCAAATTTTTCCTCCCGGAATTACATAATATAAAATTATAATACAATTTAATGATTTAAAGGTTTCTATTAAGCAATTTATAGTAAATGTTAATGTTAACTTAACTACACGTATACTAACATGGGTTCAATCCAAGTATTTATTCTAGAATAATTTAAGATAAAGTATAATTTTGAGGTGAAAGTTTTATGAAAGACAAGTCAATACGTGTGTTAATGAGAGATGTTATCGAAGATGAGATGCTTTCATCATCTGTTGTAAAGGATATGAATGCACTTGATTTTGACTATATGCCAGAGGAACTTCCACATAGAGATGAACAACTCCGTTTTCTTGCCCAGATGTTCAAACCCGCGCTATCATGTATTTCTCAAAATGTTGTTATAAAAGGACCTGTTGGCACTGGAAAAACAGTCATCGCAAAGAAATTCTGCAAATCCATAGTAGATATTGCGCGTAAGCAGGGAAAGATTATCGAATATGTTCACATCAACTGTAGAAAACGATCTACCGATGCAATGGCTTTACTTGGCATTTTAAATCACTTTGATTCTCGTTTTCCAGATCGTGGTTTTTCTGTTCAGGAGATGCTTGAGGTTCTTCGTAAGCAATTGAAAAAGAGAGACGCACAGTTGTTAGTCGTGTTGGATGAGGCAGATGCACTTCTGAAAAAAAGTGGTTCCAACCTTATCTATGCACTCACTAGATTTTCAGACGAATCATCCAAAGATAAAAGCCCTGTTTCTTTACTGTTGATTTCTCAGAAAGATGTATTATCTATGCTGGATTCTTCTGCGCTTAGCACATTCAAACGTAGTAATATAGTGCATTTGAACAAATACACTCGCGATGAATTATTCGATATTGTTAGACAGCGTGTAGACCTAGCATTTCATAGAAATACGGTTAATGAAGAATGTGTAGATCTCATAGCAGATATTGCATCTGAGTGGGGCGATGCACGTTTTTCAATAGAGCTTCTGTGGAAAGCAGGTATCGCTGCCGATCATCAGCATGTCCAGATGGTTGTTCCAGAACATGTTCGTGCTGCTAAGGCTGAAACTTACTCAATTGTTACTGAAACAAAACTTAGGAATCTAGAACGTCATCAACTGTTAACTTTACACGCCATTGCTAAAAGGCTAAAGAAAGACGGCACTGCTTATGTCAACACAGGTGATGCTGAAAAAACCTATGCTATAACCTGTGAAGAATACAATGAAAAACCAAGGACACATACAATGTTTTGGAATTATTTAAAGGATGTAGAGAGCTCCGGTTTTATAAGTATCAAGCCATCTGGTAAAGGACACCTTGGTACAACACAACTTATCTCACTTCCAGATATTCCTGCAGAAATTGTGAGTGATAAGGTAGAAGAATTACTGCGATAGATGTTTTCTGAACATACAATGTTCTTGTAGTGGGCAGGTGCTACATTCTGGTTTCTTTTTACAGTGGTTTTTTGCTAGTATGACAATTAGTGCATGTAGATCATTATATACTTGTATTAGCTCCTCTTTTGAGTATTTCTTAGATATTTCCTCTTCAAAGTAGTGTTGGATATCATTGTAAGAAATATTTGTATCCAAAGGTAGCCGTTCACAAATGCGTTTTGTATATGCATCGACAACAAATATAGGCAAGTTTCCTGCATATAGTAGTATAGAATCTGCTGTTTCTGGACCAATGCCGTTTAATGATAAAAGTTCTTCCCTAATAGCATATAAATCTCTATTGAAAAAAGTGTCCAGGTTGTCATGGTAGTTGTTGTGTAAATATAATGCTAGGTTTTTGAGTCGTTTCGCTTTTTGATTGAAAAACCCAGATGGTTTAATCATATTTTGTAAGTTTACTATGTCGATATTTACCATCTTTTCTATGTCTATTATGTTTTTTGATTTGAGATTTGTTAGTGCCTTTTCCACGTTTGACCATGCTGTGTTTTGGGTTAATATGGCTCCAACTATGATTTCGAACCGTGGGTCACTACCGTTTTTTTCGTGGTAGCTTTTATCCATTGGCCACCAGTTTAGATTCCCGAACTGTTCTAAGAGTGTTTTGTACAATGAATATGGATTTAGTTTCATTTTTTTTCTTCACTGGTAATCTTTTCACGGCTATGAATTTTTTCGTTTAATTATATGTATCAATCAGCAACAATGCAGAAATTTAAAAATTTCAAAAGTATAATGAACTACTAATCAATGGAATATAACGTATAGGGACATATTGATAGGATGAGGGACGACCCAATCGCTAAAGTACTAGACGATTTGTTAAAGTTAGATGACATTCTTGCATGTATGGTTGCACGTCAGAATATGATTAGCGTAATGCCAAGTGATGACAACGATAGTTTTAAACCAGAGGTGCATAGAGTATGGGATATCATACATCGCGCCATGGATGATGTATTTAGTGTCATACGTGAGTATTCGCAAGCAGGTCTCGCAGAAATGGAGTTTCAGATGCAGGATTACGAGGCATTATTTTTTGTATTTCCAGATACCGAAAATGCACTAGTAGCAATTGTACCAACTCTTGCAAATAAGGGTCTTATTGAAGTTGAAATGGAAAATGCAAGACGTGAGATTCTAAAAATCATGGAAAAACCCGAAGAAGGAGAAATAGTCACTGTTTAAACCAAAAAAGTTGTGAATAAATTATGGTAGGTGGAAAGTTGGAGGCATCTGTTGGCATGTCTCGCAAATGGGATGCGCGAGAAGCGGGAAAGGAAGTTGCACGATCCACAATTGAAAAATTAAGTGAACCTCCAGATTTCCTTGTTTTATTTTCGACAATTCATTATAAAGATCATGGTGGTTTTCAAGAACTTCTAAATGGAGTTTATGATGTTCTTCCAGAAGATGTTCCGCTTGTTGGTGGAACTGTGCGAGGATTTTCAAATACTTATGGTTGTTATGTCAGAGGTGCTACTTCGCTTGCAGTTTCATCTAAGAATATGGATGTTGCGATAGGAATTGGGAATAATACTAAAAGAAACCCTAAAAAAGCGGCGATAAAATGTGCTGAGATGATAAAGAGCGGGTTAAAAAATAGCACTTACAAAAATAGTTTTTTGTTAAATATTATCTCAGGGGCAGAAGTACCAAATATGCCGCCGCTTGGTAGAAAAAAAGTAATTGAACCTGGTGCTGCCCCCAAAGCACTCATGAAAATGTTTTCTTTTTCTCAATATGTTCTCCAAATGGGTGCAGCAAGGGATGAAGAAGTAACAGAAGAAATGATTTCTCAACTACCCAAATTTTCAATGCTTGGAGGCGCGACATTAGATAATGGACCTGGTTTTCGAAGTTACCAATTTTGTAGGAAAGAGGTATTAAAAAATGCAATTGTTTCCTTGGGAATAAAGACAAGCAACAATCTTTTTGTACAAACTACCCATAATATGAAAAAAACCAACATTACTTTTAAAATAACTAAAACAAATAAGGATGGTAGAATAATCCATGAAATAAATGGGAAACCTGCTTTAAGTGAATTGTTACGATTATTGAATTGGCCCAAGGAAATTTTAAACGAAGATACTTGGCTAAAAACAACTTTTTATTTTCCCATAGGTGGAAAGTATAATGAAGATTATAAAGAGGATGTACCTCACATAATAGGCATAATTCTCGGCGAATCTTTATTATTGACATATAAATCAAAAGATCCAGATGCTTCTATTTTAACAATTGATGGAAAGAGATTACTTGATACCATTGATTTCAATCTCAGTTCAATGAAAATTCAACCAGAATTTGGATTGATATCATCATGCACTACACGTTTAGAAACAATGGGCAATAGAATATATCAAGCAAGATACAGAATTTCAAAATATATGAAAGATTCCCCATTTATCGTTTTTTATGTTGGTGGAGAATCGACATATTCACCTGAGAAAGGTTTAAACTATGCTAATATGTCATTTAATTCTGCGATTTTTTGGAATGAATAAAGTGATGATTTTACATAATTAATGCAATATTCATCTCATTTGTTGAGCAATTTTTGTATTGTTTTAATAATATTCAGCCCACTCTGCATATATTTCATGGGCTAGATATATTAATCTGTTGATGTATTTACCAACGCTGTTATTCATAAATCTATTTGCATAATCATTAAACGAATAATCATCATTTTGAAATGAATTAATAATAGCATTTTTTGCTAAATTATAATAGACAAAGGCAAATGAATTCCTCCACCAATAAGAGGGTCACTACCGTTTTTTTCATGGTAGCTTTTATCGATGTACCACAAGTCTAGATTACCGAAACGCTCTAAGAGTTTTTTGTACAATGAATATGTAGTTAGTTTTATTTTTTTTCTTAGAATGTAATCGTTTCGTCACTATGAATTTTTTCGTTTGACTATGCGTGATAAACATCAACCATACAAAAATTTAAAAATTTCAAAAGTATTATAAATACCTAATCAATGGAATATAACATATTAGGAGATGTGGATAGGATGAGGGACGACCCAATCGCTAAAGTACTAGACGATTTGTTAAAGTTAGATGACATTCTTGCATGTATGGTTGCACGTCAGAATATGATTAGTGTAATGCCAAGTGATGACAACGATAGTTTTAAACCAGAGGTGCATGGAGTATGGGATATCATACATCGCGCCATGGATGATGTATTTAGTGTCATACGTGAGTATTCGCAAGCAGGTCTTGCAGAAATGGAGTTTCAGATGCAGGATTACGAGGCATTATTTTATGTATTTCCAGATACAGAAAATGCACTAGTAGCAATTATTCCAGCACTTGCAAATAAAGGTTTACTTGAAGTTGAAATGGAAAATACAAGACGCGAAATTTTAAAAATCATGGAGGAACCTGAAAAAGAAAGGGAATTGGTCACGGCATAAGACTCAACAATAAATGGATATGATATTTAGAGAAATTGATACATTTCAATTTGAATAGATAAACTGTTTGAGAATAGAGGTTGCGAATAGTTATGATTGAGTCAAAATTAGAAGCGGCAGTTGGCATGTCACGTAAGTGGAATGCGCGAGATGCAGGA
>CAZXHI010000124.1:0-10629 GCA_964640555.1 uncultured Thermoplasmatales archaeon
TGAAGTAAAATTTTCTGGTACGGTTCCACAGTCCAAGACGACAGAATCATTGCTTTTATCTTTTAATTGATCAGCAACATAAGGACCTATTGCATCATCCCCGCCATATCTATTGCCAATGCACATAGTTAGGTAGTCCATTGAACATTTTCTAACGGTCTGAAACAGATAAAACTTACGTATGGGTAAAAGCTATTGTTTTCCATTGTGATGTTTAGAATATTTTACTTTATGATAGGTCAATATATACCACGTTATTGCGGTTCCATCTGTGGAGATACTGCTTAGATGAAGATCAAGGGCCCTTTTTATCGTAGAGAAATATGAGGAATGATAGTTTGGAGACGAATCGATACAGTGCAGTGTTAAAAGAAATTCGCTAGATGCTTTGATTAAAAATGACAGGTATGTAAAAAGGGCATTTGGTAGATATCAAATATCCCCAATGCCTTTTCAATCATCGAAAAAGACAGATATCAAATATCTCTCTTCTCTATGACTGCATACCTATTTATTTTAATATACATAATACTATTTAAATTTTATGTATAAAAAGATATAAAAATGAATAATATGCAGTCATCGGTGCATTAATCCTAATCTGCCAATTAAAGCATTAACACAGAAAAACAAAGATATGATTGTGTGTAAACTCCAAGGGAGCATTTAAATTAGACTTACACATCGCCTAAATTGAAAATTTATTGTGGGAATAGACATGGTAGAAAAAATAAGACTTGCTCAAGGAGCAGGCGGAGAATTAATGGACAACCTCATCAAAGATAAAATTTTGAAGTATTTTGCTTGGAAGGTTAGTTCAGCAGAGATCCCTCTTTCCATGTTAGACGATGCTGCCGTCATTGATGATATTGTGTTCTCAACTGATTCTCATACTGTTCAACCTCTTATTTTTCCAGGAGGTGATGTGGGCTCCCTTGCAGTTTGTGGGACCATTAATGACGTTTCTGTACTGGGTGCAAAACCTCTTGCTCTTTCAGCTGGTTTTATTCTTGAAGAAGGTTTTTCCGTTGAAACATTTGAAAAAATTGTGAAAAGCATGGGTAAATATTCAGAAGATGCAGGTGTCCCTATCATTACGGGCGATACAAAAGTTGTTGAGAAGGGAGCGATACAAGAATTTATGATTAACACAAGTGGCATAGGTAAAAGAAGTGAGTTTCTAGATAGTAATATCAGAGAAGTAATGCAATATAGACAATTCAATCAAAGATGGCTTCTTGATTCAAATTTAGAAAAGGGTGATAAGATTATTGTTTCTGGAAATATGGGTGAGCATGGTATAGCACTTCTTTCTTTTCGTGAAGGTTATGGTTTTGAAACTAAAATGAGATCGGATGTGGCACCAATAAATGGTCTCATGGAAAACGCTCTTTCAACGGGGGGGGTTGTCGCCGCTAAAGACCCAACGCGTGGGGGACTTGCAAATACTGTAAATGAATTTAGTGAAAAATCAAAAATTGGGATTATACTCGACGAGGAAGCAATACCAATTCCCAATGGTGTAAGATCTGCATGTGATATGCTTGGAATTGATCCTCTTGAAATCGGTAATGAGGGAAAGGTTGTGATTGGTGTTGTAAATGAGAAAGCCGAGGACGTTCTTTCTGTTATTAAAAAGCATCCTCTTGGTAAAAATGCGGCAATTATAGGTGAAGCAACAGATACCATAAACGGAGTGGTATTGGACACAGTTGTTGGTGGTAAAAGAATTCTTCATAAGCCTATTGGAGATCCTGTTCCAAGAATATGCTAATATATATCTTTAGGCCACAAATTTTTAAATAGTCTACAGGGTTACCACAAGCGAAACTAATGAAGTTCATATTGTATTGGAGGTAAAATTTTATGGCAAAAGGTCTCCCAAAATCGTTTAAAAAGTCATTGTGGGCGTATCATATAAATTCCGGTTCCTGTAATGGATGCGATATCGAAATAATTGCAGCACTCTGCCCCCGTTATGATGTCGAGAGGTTTGGTATTAAACTTGTTGGTTCACCACGGCATGCTGATGTACTCTTAATTACGGGTCCTGTAACGCGGCAGATGGTGGACAAAGTAAAGCGAGCGTATGAACAAATTCCTGACCCAAAAGCAGTTATTTGCGTTGGTAATTGTGGTAATACTGGTGATGTTTTCTATGAATCATATAATTTAGTTGGCCCCATTGACAACATTATTCCTGTAGATGTATATGTGGTTGGTTGTCCGCCAAGACCAGAAGCAATTATAAACGCAGTTGCAAAGGCTTGGGTTAAACTTGAAACATTGGAGGCGAAATGATGGCTGGTAAGAAACGACTCAATCCAGAAGAAATTGTAAAATCTTTTAAAGATGAATTTAAAGCAAAAATTAAAAATACTCGTATTGAAAGACGGACGAAAGGACCTTCGAAACACGAGTTTGTCCATATTTGGATGAAAGTTGATAAAAGCATTTTTAAAGACTCTGTAAAACATCTCGCGACATTACAAAAGTATCCCCATCTTGCTGTTGCGTCAGGAAATGATCTTGGTAAAACTATAGAACTAATTTATCATTTTTCAATATATTATGGCGTACCTCTGGGTGAGATATCAATAAATATTTCTGTAGAACTACCAAAGGCAAAACCAGAGATTGAAACAATTTGTGATATTATTCCTGGGGCACTTATTACAGAACGTGAAAAACAAGAAATGCTTGGTGTAAAAATAAAAGGAATTCCCGACAGCAGACGTGTCTTTTTAACTGATGATTTTCCTGAGGGAGTATATCCATGGAGAAAAGATGAAACAGGACCGCAAAAAATGATTAGAAACTTACATGAGGTGAAAAAATGAAGACAAAACAGACAACAAAAACAACCTATCACATACCAATTGGCCCCATTCATCCTGCCCTTAAAGAACCGGTAGCATTTGAATTTGAAATTGACGGAGAAAGAATTGTTGATGTTGATGTGAGTCTTGGCCATGTTCATAGAACTGTAGAATGGTCGGCCACAAAAAGAAATCCTATTCAGATACTTTATTTGGCAGAGAGGATTTGTGGGATTTGTGCATATTGTCATCCTGCTACATTTGCTCTTGCAGTTGAAAACATTACAAATATTGAGGTTCCAGAACGTGCAGAATATCTCCGGGTTATACAAGCTGAACTTGAAAGAATTTGTTCCCACGTCTTATGGGCTGGTGTAGCAGCTCACGAAATCGGTTTTGATTCAGTGCTTTTTTTGACCTGGCAAATACGGGAAAAAGTACTTGATCTAACCGAATATTTAACAGGAAATAGAATTACCAAAGGAATTGTCACCATCGGTGGTGTGCGTAGAGACATCACTAAAGAACACCATCCTAAAATCTTTGAAACATTAAATTATCTTAAAGATAATTTTGAAAAGCTTCGCAAGGTTTATTTGGATGATAAAACCTTTAGAATGAGGGCTCAGGAATGTGGTATTTTAACAGAAAAGGATGCATTAAAATTGTGTGCAGTTGGACCTACTGCTAGAGGCTCAGGTGTAAAAAAAGACGTTCGTGTTGATCAAGCCTACTTTTCCTATGCTGATCTTGATATTGAATGTGTTACTCCTGACATGCTTACTGGCGAGGTTAATGGCGATGTCTATGATAGAATCATTGTCCGTCTTCTTGAAGTGAAACAATCAATTGATTTGATAGAGCAATGTATCGATAAGATGCCCGCTGGAGACATTGTCTCTGAACCCAAGGTTGCAAAAGTACTGGCAACGCTTAAGAAAGCAGGTGGGGAGAGTATTGGTCTAATGGAGGCACCTCGTGGAGAGGTCATTCATTATGTGAAGCTTGTAGAGGGAGAGGAACATCCGTTTACTTGGAAAGTTCGTGCTCCAACGTATAATAATATCATGCCGTGGATTCCAATGCTTAAGGGTGAACAAATTGCGGACATACCAATAGTTGCTGCATCAACGGATCCCTGTATGTCGTGTACCAACAGAGTGGCAATAGTCGATAGCAGTAAAAAATATGAGTTGAATAAAGAAGAGCTTCATCGACTTAGTGTTGAAAAAACAAGGAGGCTTATGGCATGAAGTTTTCAATGCTCCCTCAAGTATTTGCACAGATGTTCAAAAAACCATTTACCAACAAATTTCCTGCAAAGTATATACCATCTTCCACCACTAAGTTCTTAGGAGATGTTGGTAGCGGTAAAGCAGAGATTATTCCCCCGATAGAAACGCCTGAGGGTTTTCGTGGAAAGATTGTCTACGATAAAGATAGATGTATTGGATGTAAGCTTTGCATTAAGGTTTGTCCATCTGATGCTATCGAATTTAAACCTGATGAAAAGAAAGTAAGATTCTATCTTGCAAGATGTGTGTTTTGTGCTCAATGTAACGATATCTGTCCAGTTAATTGTCTTAGCATGAGCAATGAATTTTTACTTGCTGATTCTGACAAATATTCTAAGGATTTAATTGTTGAATAGAATGGTAAGATTTGATGAAACTTATCTTTAAAGGCGTAGTACAAGGAGTAGGTTTTAGACCAACTATTTATCGAGTAGCAAAAGAGTTAGGTTTAAAAGGCTATGTTTTGAACAAAGGTTCTGAGGTAGAAGTAGTAATTGATAGAGACTCAGATGAATTTATCGCTCAAGTAAAAAAGCAATTGCCTTCAATAGCTAAAATAACTGATGTTATATTGGAAGAAGATTCCAGAACGTTTGATGATTTTCTTATTCTTCATAGCACGGAAGGGAAAAGACAGTCACTTATTCCAGTTGATATCGGTATTTGTGATGAATGCCTCTCCGAACTATTTGACCCGGATAATAGACGGTATCATTTTCCTTTTACGAATTGTACGGTATGTGGCGCTCGTTTCAGTCTCATCAAAGATGTGCCCTATGATAGAGAACGGACATCGATGAATAAATTTCCTCTCTGTAAAACATGTAAAAAAGAGTATAAGGATCCACTGAATCGTCGTTATCATGCACAGACTGTATCGTGTCCAAGTTGCGGTCCAACGTATAGATTGTATGATAAAAATCAAAGTGATTTAGGGGAGAAAGACGCGATAAAACGTTTTGCAGAACACATTGATTCAGGTAAAGTAGGTGTTATAAAATCCTGGGGTGGCATGCATATCTGCTGCAAAATTGATGAAATGCAGAGATTTAGGAAATGGTATGGTAGGCCACAGAAATCCTTTGCAGTCATGGTAAAGGACATACGGACAGCAGAACAATATGGTGAAATAACGGAGGATGAACGAAAACTATTGATATCAAATAGAAGACCTGTTGTTCTGGTGAGAAAGAAAAAAGCAGAACAAGTATCTCCTGGTTTAGACACAATCGGTTTGTATCTTCCTTATGCTGGCTTGCATTATCTTCTTTTTTCTTTTTTGAAGACTGATGCTTTGATTATGACCTCAGCCAATATTCCAGGTGAGCCTATGATGATATGTAATGAGGAGGCGTTCACCTTGGGCGCTGATGCATATCTCCTTCACGATAGGGATATACCAAACAGGATCGACGATTCGGTATTGAGGCTGTGGAAAGGAAATACATTCTTCCTGCGTAAATCACGGGGCTTTGTACCAGAACCACTCGACGTATCATATGATAAGCGTGTTTTAAGTGTTGGTGCCGGAGAGAATATCTGCGGTGCTGTTTCTTGCGGTAAAAAATTGTATGCTACGCAATACATCGGTAACTCAAAGTATTATTCAACTTTAGAGTTTTTAGAGGAAAGTCTACGACATTTGATGAAACTTACAATGAAAGAAGAGAAAATTGATGCTATTGTTATGGATTTACATCCTGGATATGATTCAAGAAACGTAGCTCAGCAGTTTGCAAAGGAGTTTTCGGCCCCTTTATTTGAGGTGCAACACCACTGGGCACATGCTGCATCACTTTTGGTTGATAACAGTATAGAAGAGAGTGTTGTCTTGACACTTGATGGACTGGGCTATGGTAGTGATGGTACATTTTGGGGCGGGGAAGTACTTGTTTCTAATTTTGAAGATTTTAGGCGGGTTGGACATTTGGAAAACATTCCGCTGCTCGGTGGTGATAAGGCTACAATTGATCCTCGAAGACTTGTTTTTGCTATTTTCAGTAGATTTGGCAAAGAAAAATATTTTACTGGAAGTGAAGCCAATATACTAAACAAGATGCTGGATAAAGCGCCATTATCGAGCAGTCTTGGCAGAGTCATGGATGCACTTTCTTGTTATCTCGATATTTGTACAAAGAGGACTTATGATGGCGAAGCTGCTATGAAACTTGAGAAATATCTTGCAAACGGCAAGGCAAAGCATTCTTTTGATGTCAAAGTAAGAAATGGTATCGTTGGTACAACTGATCTTTTTAGACAACTTGAGGAAAAAGTAAAAAAACCCATTACAGAGAAACAAAGGGCAGATCTTTCTCACTCTATGATTAAATCAATTATTGACAATCTTACAGATATTGCAATTGAGAATGCAGAGAGTATCGCTATTAAAAACATTGGGATAACCGGGGGAGTATCTTATAACATACCAATTACAGAAATGGTTGAAAAACGGATTAAAAAAGCAGGGTTGACATTAGCTGTTCATAATAATGTTCCTAATGGGGACGGTGGTATATCCATAGGTCAAAATGTTATTGCTGGCCACAGGTTGTCTTCTTAGGCGTTTTTTAATTCTCGGTTGGCAAATCCAAGCGAGAAATCACTCAACATTTAATGTCGAGTGATAAGTCGCCTGGCTGTTTGAGGTTGGAACGCCGAGAGGCGTTTTCTCTTGTTTCCTTCTTTGTTTTGTCGAGGAAAAACCACGTCGTATATGACCTGGGAGGGGAATATTGCCAGAGATGTGATGCAACCACATACAAACTATTATTTTTTACACAGGTCTTCCATATATTTTTATTCCCCTATGTACAAATCTACAAGACTAAATGAAGTATTTAAAACGTTTCATTAAATTTTTTTCACAAAACGATAGAAATAGTATAGTAATATTTACTTTTGTGGCATTTATAAAAATGATTAGGTGATTTTTGTTTTGTTGTAATTTCCAAAGATTATGTTTTAAAAGCTGTTACTTAAAATTAGAAAAACCCTCCGAATGATCCGAAACAAGTAACAACTTTTAATAATGAATTATTTATCGGTGAAGTACCATGGGGAAAAATAGAGATTTGATATTTATCTTATCACTTGTAGTAGTTGGAATGTTCATTCCATTTCTTGGTTCAATGATAATAAATTACGGGTTGAATTTAATAAAAATCGGATCAACATTTGGATATTTTTTACTAATTTTTGCAATTGAACTTGGGGTAGTTTATCTGTATTTTACAATAAGTAATCGGGTGGCTAACAAAAACATCGAGAAATACAAGAAAAGGTAGGATATATTAGTGTTTTTTCTTTCTTACTCTTTCCTGGGTTTTTTCATTGGTTAACTCTCTAATTGCGTCAGTAGCAATCCATTTGGCTGTTTTTGAATCAATTTTTAAAATCTCCTTTGAAAGTTTTATCATCTTTTTATTGAGGGTTAAATTGCGTTTACCTATATTTCTTAAAGCCCAGTTAACGGCTTTCTTAACATAGTTACGTCCATCAACTGAGTGTTTTTTAATTAGAGGAATGAATTGTTCAAACTTCTCATCACTGGCTTTTTTGTCATGAACTGATAGACCTGCAATTAATGAGAAGGCACCCCGTTTAACAAACTCTTCATCTCGTTCAGCCCATTCAAAAACCTTCTCCCATGCAAGAGGAGTTAAATCAAAAAGACTAGTGCATGCTTGGTCACAAATATCCCATGAATCGAAATCCTTTGCCCAGGAATCCATTTGTTCTCCTGTAACCTTAGACGGATCATCGATAAAACAAGCTAGTAACCGTGCGTCATGAATGTCCGAATCCCATAACTCCAAAGCAAGTTCATGAGCTTTACCAATCTCTTTAGCAATAGGTCTCAGCTTGCAAATTGAAACGCCAAGATTATTCTTGGATTTAATTCCATATCGTGCCATACCCTTTACTGCTTCTGGGTCAGATAGAGATTTTAGCCGTTTTAGAATTTCTTCGTATTGCATATTGGTAGCGGTATCACATTTCTATAAGATATGTTTTGTCATCGTTGTGTTCCACAGCATATTCATAGGTTGAAAAGGTGTAAAAGTTATTTGTTTCTACACTCCCTGAGGATAATTTGATCATAAATGCTAGGTAATTCTCTGAACTCGTTTTTGATTCAATTGTGATCTTTGGAATACTTACTTCAATCCATTCTCTCGTGGAAGGAGTTAATTCCTCCAGTTTTTCACTGGTTCGTAGTTTCCTCTTGACATCCACTTAAAATTAACGTTCCAATAACTGCCACGCTTAGTATCATATACATCACATATTTTCGTTTTAATCTCATCTCCCTCATCATATAGTAGAATTTTTATTCACTATTAAATTTTTCAAATTTTAAATAAACGTTTTATATGTTAAGTATATCCTCCATTTCAATGAATTCTCTTCTTTTTCAGGTTATTATTCCTTTTGCCCTCTCAGCAGTTATAATCATTCTAATAACGATTATTGCTGAGCGATATGGGACAAAAACAGGAGGCATTCTTGGGACTCTCCCCTCTACAATTATTGTAGCATTTATCTTTATCTCTCTCAATAAGGGCGTATATTTCGCATCTCAATCGGCAGTCGTTGTTCCTGCAGAGATGGGTGTCAATCTTGTTTTTCTATTTATTTTTGCAGTATTGTCATACCGCTCCATATACATTGCTATTACTACTTCACTACTCGTGTGGGTGTTACTTACATCACTGCTTTTTGTCCTTAACTTGGAGAATATTTTTATTTCAATTATGATATACGTAATAGCACTTGTTTTTACCTTTATGTTACTTGAGCGAGTTAAAAAGATACAATCAGTTGGTAGCGTAAGCATTCATTATACACCTATGAAAATAGTCTTTCGTGGTTTGCTTGCAGGTACCGTAATAGCAATAGCTGTTTTTCTGTCGAATATAGGGGCAGTGCTCAGTGGAATTTTTTCTGTATTCCCGGCAATTTTCTTGTCAACAATGTTGATTTCTCTTAGAGAACACGGTCCTAATTTTGCAGGCGGCATTGCAAAGTCTATGATATTTGGTAGTCAAAGTGTTATGATTTATGCTGTTGCGATCTATTTTTTCTATCCTTTGTATGGTGTTGTCTCGGGTAGCATATTTGCCTTTGGCATATCTATTATTGTTATGATGATTCTTCTGGGACTGCGCAAAAAGATTAATTGATTCTTCCCAATCAATGTCTAACAAAAATTTTACATCAATAGATAAAATATTTTCTCAATGGTGGATGTATGCCAAATAGTAAAGATCACAAAATTAAAAAAAGTATTGACCGAGGTCATCACTATAATATATATTGGCGAAGGTATTAAGGAATATATTCCAAACAGGTTATTCTCTCTTGTTAATCACACGAAAAATCAATCATCTCAAATCAGAAATAATACCATTTATTTCAATTTCAAAAATCTTAATAATGAAACTATCAAATTGGATATACCTTTTGATACGTACAAAGAATATATTTTACATAAGTTGAGGCCGATTACATACAAACCTATTAACATCAGCGGAGAAATATATTACATATTGAACTCAAATCTTTTTCTAACACCTAATATATTTAAAGATTGCATTTTAGATTTAACAAATGATAGAGTTGATAAGGAATTTGTTCGTGAAGTTATTAACTTCAAAAACCAAATAATATACTATCATACGTTTTGGGATATTAATTGCAGGTGGCCCATTGAATCTCTTGTAGAAGGAGTAGGAGACTGCGAAGATACCTCTGTGTTAGTAGTAAGCATGCTAAAAGCAGGAAATGAAATTGAAAATTATGGGATGAAAGTATCCTTATTCGCTTGTGACATTTACAATATTACCAATCCGAATACTGTCAATCATGTTATAATCCATGTTGAATATAGCGATGGAACTTATGATTTAATAGAACCTACTGCAAAGGACTTCTACACGTATGAAAAAGTAGCAGGATGGGAAATATGAATTATTTCTTTTGTTAGAACAAGTCCAGTAAAAAGAAGTTCAAATCTCGTTACTTACTCCTTACGGATTTTAACTCTGGCTCCGTAGTCCCCCCATCGGCTCATTTTACCATTTTTTCTCCACAGGCTGGGGCTTCCCTTTACTTCTACCTCCGCCTTGAATCTTTCTTGATACGGGATATATCTAAAGGCGGAATAGAATTATATGTAAATTGTTGTTATGAAACTGTGGAATTGAGGGAGAAATATGATAGAAGAATGTAATTTCAAATCGAAAATAAGACATCGTGATTCATCTGGATGTAATTTAACTCCTAATGATGTTATTTGTCCGGGTGAGGAAAACTGTATTCTTTATCAGATTTATAAAAACATAGAAATGGATAAACGAATAACCACCTCTTGAAAAGGCGGTTTGGGATTGTAGATATTGAAAGAGGGAGGCGGAAAATGGTAGTCCCTGGCTCTGAAAAGGAGAAGAAATATATTGAATATTTAGTAAAGAAATACTTGTTAGATAAGTAGTTTAACAAAAAAGGCTATCTTT
>CAZXHI010000125.1:0-19374 GCA_964640555.1 uncultured Thermoplasmatales archaeon
TTTTCCATTTCCTCTTTGTTAACATTTGTGCGAAATAACTTCTTTTCTTTGACATTTTCTATGATCTTAAGATCAACTTCGACGGTTGATTGTTCTTCTTCGACATTTCTAAAGATCTCTTGGTTCATGTATTTAGTGTCCCATGCAGTATAGGTATCTCTCCCCTCCCATTCATATCCATCTAGAGTGGCAAAATAATAATAAGACGGTTTTTCGTCCCAGCCAAAACCTGGTCTAAGACCATCAAGGACCTTAAGAATATCCACATTTTTAATCGGCAGTTTGTCTATAATATCCGAACCAGAATTCATCATTACATCAATAATACCTTTTTTTCTTATCCTATGTATCTCAAGGAATATTGCTTGGTTTGTTAGAGGACTGATTCTATCATCAATTTCCTTTTCGGGGACCTCCTCCTTAATTTCCCCGTTGCCAATAAGCCCAAAATAAACATATACTCCAGAAATAACTACGATTACCACTACTAGAATTGCTATTGCTGCCTGTAACTTTTTATCATTCTTTATTCTGAGTAGGATAATTGTACTTCCCCCAGTTTATATTTATAAGCTAGTAAGTGTAGTAATTGATATTAACTTAATATACTTATATATTTTTCTAAATAATTATATTATTTTTTTAAATATGGCTAGTTCACAAACCAATATTCTTATTTACTAAACAGGTGAATATGATAATCGAAGGAATATAATTGTCATCATGGTCATTGCCACAATAAGTGATATTGCCCAGGCCGTCCCGTTCCACCTAACTACTTTTACCCCATCAAGTGGGCCAAATGGTAGCAGGTTAAATGTTGCTAGTACTGCATTTATTAAACATATAAACCCGACAATTTCCCCCAACACTGGTATTTCATAGAAAATAAAGAGATATAGTGGAAGTGTCACAGCGGCAATCACTATGTTTGCTAGAGGACCTGCAACAGCTATATGTCCCATTTCAAAATCTCTTGGTTCTCCTCTGAACATTACTGCTCCCGGGGCTGCAAATACCAATGGGGTGAAAACTCCAAGTAATAGTGCCATGCATAAACCTCTGGGAAACATTCTGTATTCGGCCCATAGCCCATATTTCTGAGCCATGAATTTGTGTGAAAATTCATGGAAGAAAAATGCGGTTACTACTCCTAAAAACGATTTTGCAATGCCAAATGGCAGAGAGTATAACTTAAATCCATTGGTAAGTCCAGTAATTAGATTGTTTCCTGTAAGTGCAAATGAAAACGCTATTGTTAAAACACACATTGATATGAGAAGCTGATTTATTTCGATCTTACTGAATTTTCCTGGTTTCCCCATTTCAAGAGTACCTTTTGGAAAGTACATGTATTCCCTGGGAGGTATGTCATGAAAAGATGTATAGATCTTTCTTTTCTCAGCCATATATGTTTTCCAATTAATTGTTATGGTGTTTATGAATGTTTTGAGAATAAAAAGTTTATCCTCCAAATCCAAGACTTAGCAGGTATGGTAGCGCCACAAATGTGCCAATCATGCTGCCTACATTTGCTAATGCCACAACCATAAGTAGTCTTATAACCCGGTTATTCCAGAAATCGCGAAGACTGTCAAGTTTACCAAGATTTTGAAAATCCTTTATCACTGGCATTCTTAATTTCGCTTCTACGTACCCAGCAACCCATCCAGCAGCGATTGCAGGATTTAATGAGGTAATGGGAGCAGCGACGAAAGCAGTTGCTATAGAGAGTGGATGCCCCCGTGCAATTGCAGTTCCAATCGCTGAGCAAATGCCATTGATCAAAAACCAGTAAATAAACATCTCTGCAGCTAGATCAAATCCTTTGGTTAGAAAAGCATAGACAATTAGTGCTACAAAAATAACGGGTATAGCATAACCAATGGTTTTCAATATGCTAAATCGTTTTTGAGGAACATATTCCAACTCTTTCAGATCGACATCTAATTTTTTCTTCTCTAAATGTTTTTTAATACCTTTAAGGTGACCTGCACCTACTACTGCCACAACTTTCCCTTTTTTACTTTCATCAAGAATTTTTTTGGCAATATATTCATCCCTTTCATGAATTAAAACAGTGGTAACACTTGGTGCAATTTCACCAAGTTCCTCCATCATAGCAGAGATTACATCCTGGTCCATTAATTCTTTTAGATCCAGCTCTTCCAATTCTTCTTCATCATATCCCAGAATTGCCTTTAGAAATTCCCAAGTCAATCTAAACTTCTCTCTAATGCCCATCTTTTTCCAGGCTCTTTTTAAGGTGATTGATATGTCTCTGTCTACAAGTGCCACCTCTAAATTATGATTTTTCGCCTCATTCATGGCTGCAATCATTTCAGAGCCTGGTTCAACGCCTTGATCCTTGCCCAGCTTTCTCTGGACGGATGACAAGAATGTTTGTGCAAGCATTAGATATGAATTATTTGATTTTAAAAGAGAAGTAATGGGGGTGTTTTCCCATTTATCCTTTTTTGTTATGGATTCGTACCGCCTCTTACAAAGTTCAATCGCGACAACATCTGGTTTATATTTTTCAATAGTTTCTCTTACCTCATCGACACTGTCTTGTGAAATATGTGCAGTACCAACGAGTATTATATTATCGCTTACCTTAATCTGCAATGTATCTCCTTTCAATCTTGCAATTTTATGCAGCTATCCTCAAAAAACTATTTAGATCTCAGCCTCAAAATCTTCTACAGTAGGTTTAAACTTATCATATGATTTTATCTTACCTTTTTCCTTCATTATTGCCCTGGTTAATAACCAATAGACAAGAGCTAGCGCCCGTCTTCCTTTGTTATTTGTTGGTATTACTAGGTCAAGGTGTTTGGTTTCGTTGTTAGTATCACATAACCCAACAACTGGGATACCAATGTTTTCTGCTTCATGCAGGGCCTGCGAGTCGGCAAGGGGGTCAGTTACAATCACCAGTTCAGGCTCAAGAAATCCTTTGGCATTGGGGTTTGTCAGAGTACCTGGTCTGAAACGCCCAGCTAAGACATTCATCCCTGTATATTCGCCTAGTTTCTCAATTGGTTTTTGCCCGTACTGACGTACAGATACAACTAAAATATTGGCTAGATCATATTTGGCAAGAAACTTTGCGGCAATTTTTATCTTCTTGTCAGTTTTTTTAACATCGATTATGTATAATCCATCGTTTCTAACTTTGTATATGAATTCTTTTATATCTGCTGTTTTTTGTCTTGTTCCGATATGGGCACCGGAGGTCATGTATGTTTCTTCAGATGCCATCATTTCTTCGCCTTTTTGCGCTTCTGCTTCCTTCGTCTGTTCATCTTTGGCCATATGATCTCCTCTTTAAACTATGATTGCTCTACTCTTTTTACAGTGATTGGTATTGCATCTTCTTTAAACTCAAGCATAGCTATATCAATAGGGAAAATAACGTCTTTTGGAATTTTTATTAGTGATGGGGCTCCCATGGATATCTGTAGAGCTCTGGCACCAATTATACGTGCCTTTTCAAATCGAGTATATTTTAACATTATCCTCCATATCTATAGATATAATAGAAGCACCAAATGCCAGATACATTTAAAAAGATTACCCTTATATTTTTCCTCCGTCATGGCCCTCGGCAAATTCTTCATTGGAACGATTGGAAAATTCCTCCAGGGCAAGCTGCATGTCAATGGTCATATCTCTTAGTAGCTGATCTAAATGATCATTTTTAAACTCTTTAATGCCGTCAGCATCTGAAAAGATTTTTCCAAGGTACCCATCCATCCCTTTGTGTATCTCAATGTTATATAATGTTTCTTCCATGGTTTTCCCCCTCTGAGATTTAATAGAACAAATCCATATAAAAATTTTTTGAAATATTTAACTTTTTCATATCATTCTTTCTAACAATTTATTTATTTCTTTTCTACGGTACCCCAGAGCTCCCTTGTTAACAAATGATCTTTTTATTCCCTCATATCCCTTTTTAGGAGGGCTCAATCTAAAAATTGGTTTAACATTAGGGATGTCCTTGTATTTGAATTTATTATCGATGATGGCCTGGGATAGTTTTTCTAAATTGTTATATGATGTAGCAGATTTGATGTAGTCTTCTGTTAGATCCTTATCTCCTTCTAGTTTCCCTCTTGAGTCTATGAGTTCTGATAAAATGGCTTTGTCTATTTCGCCCCATGTTATGTAATCCTTAGCAATCTGTAGCATGCCTTTGATGCTAGCATTTTCCTCAAGTAATACACAATGGTTGACTCTAGTTAGTCGAAGTAATTGTAAAGTGCGTTTGATATCAGGTTTTACATTAACTATTCCTCTAACTCTTACTGCCGCAAATACCATGTTATTTTGCCTCCTCTGGTGGTGTTGGCTGTTCTGTCTCTGCTGTAATGCCTAGACTTCCAGATATTATACCTATTTTATTGATCTCACTATTCATAACTCTCATCTGTGTGTTTTCCTTTAGTGCATTAAAAACGGCTTTTGCATAATTAACTGTGGTTTTTGTTTTCCCTGATGTGAATGCCCAACAGTCTTTCACTCCAGCTAGCCGGAGAATTTTTTTGGCCACCTCTCCAGTAGCAAGGCCAATCCCCTGCGGAGCAGGTTTGAATATAATTTCAACAGAGCCACTTTTTCCTTTTATAGTAAATGGAACAGTATGGGCCTTTCTGCAACCGCATTCCCAAGAACCGCATCCTCTTTTTATTTCTATCATGTTTAACTTTGCGTTTTCTATGGCTTTTCTTATGCTCGATCCAACTTCTTTTCCCTTTGCCTGCCCTAAACCTACATATCCATCATTGTTTCCTACGGCTACAGTTATTACGAATTTCACTCTTCTGCCGGAATCAGTCATACGTTGAACCATGTTTACATCTATGACCTCATCATCTGTTTCTGGTAGCAAAATATCTACAATTTCTGGTTCTCTTAAAGGTAGACCTGTTCTTAATGCGTCACTCATGCTGGTGATTTTTCCACCTTTTACCATTCTCCCCAGTTTTGTCTTTGGATCCCAATCTACCGGTCGTTTCTCTCTTTTTTGTGCTGGCTTACGTCCGCGCTGTTGCCGTCTCCTATTTGCTACCATTATTTACCTCCGATAATTTTACTCTTAAAATCATTTACAGAAGCCATTATCTCTTTGTTTAGATGTTTACCTGAAATTCTATCTTCGCTAGGTATTTTCTCATTGCTGTGTGGGCAGTTAATTCCTGCATCCAATACGCCTTTAAGTGCCGCAAAATTCTTAGAACCCTTCACGGGAAGTTGTCTCCCTATATCCAGAACGCCTTCACTTATACCTTTATCCATGGCTCTTTTCCCAGCCAATAAACCTGTTAAATATGCCGCGGGAGTTGTAGATGTCGAATATTTCCATTGATATTTGCTGATAAGTTCGTTAGAAGTGGCCGAAACAATGATTTTATCTCCGTCTTCATTGTATTCAACAAACTGCACTCTTACATTTTTCAGCGAGTTTCTTACTACTATTCTTGTCTTTCTGGATCTCAATAATCTAAGTCTTTTTCTATAATCTGTTTTTCCTTCACGTCGTCTCCTTGGTTTAACATGATATCGTGGCCCTTGTTTCATTTGTTGACCCCCTCCTTTACAATCCCGTCAGAAATCAAATGGGTTTCTAAATGACGTTTGCTTCTGAACTCGCCGCCTTTTGCCTTACGATAATATTTACGATAGATTGTCCTGTCGATTTTCTCTTCAGATCTTAGCATTTTTAGATAAGATCTAATTGGTCGTATTGTGCGTATCCATCGTTCCTTTCTAGGCAAACGTGCATACTTCGCTCCTTTTCTTGAACCATATCCGCGTCTACGCCCCTTTTTCTTTTGCTCTGCATTAAATTTTTTCCGTCCACGAGATGTACCTTTTACTTGCTTACTTTCTATGGCCTTGCCTCTAATGAGAATCCTTATATCGTCTTTTGTAACCGCTTTTGCAATCTCATCAATTCGGTCATGATCCATCCAGACTCTGTTTGCACCGCATTTAAGTAGTGTTGATGCCATCCTTCGTTGATTTCTTAAATCAGCCATGCTTTCTAACTCCTATTAAGTACTCTCACATCTAATTCTTCAGCTTTTTTCTCTATCTCGATGCGTTTTTTAGTTCCAACTGTGCTTCCTATCCGTGCAGCCTGTGTCTTCGGATCGACATTTTCAATATCTCTCACATTATATACTGCAACCTCTTCAAAACCTGAGGGGTGTAAACCACGAGTCTCTTTTGGTCCTCTGTAACCAACCCTTACTTTATTGGGTCTATATTTCAAGTTAATTCGCATTTTTGATGTTATACCATCCGGTCTTCTCCAGTTCCTTGGAATTCGTTTGTATCTGAACCATTCTTCTCTGATAAAATCCGGTGTCCTCTTTTTTATCTGTTTTCTAATTAGCAATCTTTCTTTCAGTTCCTTACTGAGCTCTGGCTTTTTCTTTACCCGGTATGTGCCTTCTTCTTCCTCTTCAATGATCTCTACGTCTTCCTCTTCTTTTCGGACTGTCTTTGGTTTTTCTTCCTTTGTTTTTGTTTCGGATGCACTCTTCTTTTCAACTGTTTTTTCTGGTTTTAATGGTGGTTTTTCAGCTTTTTTCCCAGAAGTGGTATCTATTTCTTTTTTTAACTGATCTTTAATATCCTTTGCAAATTTTTCATTAATGCCTTTAATTTTTACTAAATCTGTAACAGAAGCCTTTCCAAGTTTCTCAAGTGAATCAAAACCACTATTGTAAATTAGCTCGGCTTTTACTTTACCGACACCATTGAGTGATGAAAATTCTTTGATAACGTCTTCTTTTGCCATGACTATTTACCCCCTCTGCTTATTCGATAGACTCCATCTTGGAACACACGTATGTCTCGCTTTTTTACTTTTGTTGCTCGTTCAATGTTTGCAGCAGTTTGCCCAACTTTCTCCTTATCAATACCTTTTACAGTTGTGTCATCACCTTTTGTTTCTACAGTTACACCTTCAAGAATTTTGGCTTTCCGTGGTGAACGTTCACCGAGGAAATTTTGAATTACAAACTCATTTCCTTCAACAGATGTCTTTATGGGAAAATGGGAGAACACTGTTTTCATCCTATATTCGAACTCTTCAGTGACGCCCTTGATCATATTATTGATATGTGCAACAAAAGTACCTATCAAAGCTTTCTCCTTTCTTTTTGGACTTTTACATTTCACCTCAATAATGTTGCCATTGAGCTTTAAATTTATCTTTATATGGGAAAAAACCCTGGAGAGAGATCCGTTCTCCCCCTTTACTGTTAGATTATTGTGTTCAAGGGTAATCTCGACATTATCTGGAATTGTTATCTCTTCTTTTATCTCAGCTATTCTTGCCATGATTCATCACACTTTAATTTTAGTAAACATAAGCCAATACTTTTCCACCGATTCCGCTTTTCTTTGCCTCATTGTGGGATATTATTCCCTGTGTTGTTGTAAGTATCAACAAACCAAAATCTCTAGCTGGGAGGTACCTTGATTCCCATTTCTCTAGGTCGTCTCTTTTTACTGGATATCTTGGTTTTATAACGCCACAGTTATTGATATTTCCCGTTAGTCTTACCTGAAAAACACCTGCTTTTCCATCTTCCACATACTCAAATTCGCCGATGTATCCTTTTTCTTTTAATAGGTTTAGAACTCCGCCTATTAGCTTGGAAGAGGGTTGTATTGTACATGCACCTTTCCCTTTAATCTCGGCGTTTTTTATAAGTGATAATGCATTTGCTAGTGGATCATTTAACATGTAATCTTAAACCTCCTTAGGAATATTTTTTGAAACCCATTTCTTCAGCCTTTTCACGGAAACACTGTCGACACATGTGGAGACCATATGCTCGTATAAGACCTCTTTTTCTCCCACATCTTTCACATCCTTTGATTCTGCCGTAAATTTTCTTCTTCTCTTTTATCTTCATGTTTATACGACCTCCACATTAAATTTCTCAGAAAAGAATTTCATTGTCTCTTCTCTTTTTACCCGGTGTCTATGTGGTATTTTCCTTTGACATATACGCCTGTGTTTAATCCGGTATCCTTGTTTTTTCATTGTTATGCAGATGTCCATTCCAAATATACCAATATTTGGATCGTATCTTTGATCTTCAAATAAGGTGTGATCGGGTATTCCATAGGATAGATTTCCTTCATAATCAAATGAGTAATCGGCCATTTTATTTTCTCTGGTTTTTAATGCGCTCATTAAGAAATCATCGGCGTCCTTTCCACGTAAGGTGACCTTGCAACCAATGGGCATCCTCTTTCTAAGGCCCCAGTCCTTACTTGTAGTCCTAGAAAGGGTTTGTATTGGTTTATGGTGGGTAATATCTATTAACACTTTTTCGGCTTTAGTTAGTTGCTCACCTGCTTCGCCGACCCCTATGTTAATTGTGATTTTTTCAATTCTTGGTTCAAAAAGAGATTCTTTTTTTCCAGAATCTTTCTTTTTTGTAACCGCCTTTTTCTTGATGCTCACTGTATTCTCACCTCGGGTAGTGTTATCGCAGGTTTGGTTTTTCCAATCGGAAATACATAACTTTGAAGTGTTGAAAATTCACTTTTCCCCCTCATTTTCGCAAGATTTGGTTTTGACGATGGAACGATTTCTACATCTTCTATGTTGGCAGTCTGCCCTATATGACTACCACCAATGATCATTGATACGTTTCCCTTGGTAAATTTGTATACCTCGTTGATTTTCTGATCTTTAAAGGAGATTTTCAAAACATCTCCTGTATTGTATTCGTCTTTTTTTATGAGTTTATTTCCACCATCGTGTAGGTTAAGCTGTGTTCTATTTCCCTTTACAATTGTTTTATTCTCTATGCGGCATAGCTTCCATTCTGCGTCCTTTGATTGAATTGGAACGAGCATTAACTTACCTTTTTGATCAAATAAAATTCTATAATCTTTTTTCAGTTTTGTAATAGATATTACATCCATTAGTCCACAAGGAAACTTGTAATTTTTTCTTTTAGTTCCATCAACTAGAATTTCACCAGTGGCAATGAGTCTTTTTGCTTCTCGTTGTGTGTCACATAATTTGAGGTAGTCTCTGATGATCATACTTAATGGTATTGCCTTCTCTAAAGGGTGTGGGCCAGGGGATGATTTGACGGTCCATTTCCGCTCTTTTCTATGTAGCCGTAGTGCCCTTGGTGCATTCAATCTCTTTAAGTGTTTACTCATTTATTTTCCTCCTTTTCCTTTTTTGCCGTTTTTCCAGGAGTTTTTTTCACGGTTTCCTTTTTTGCCGGAGTTTTTTTCTTCTCAGCTGGTTTTTTCAGTGCTGCTTTTTTCTCAGCCTTGGGTTTGTTTACCTCTTCTTTTTTTGGTTTTGCCTTAGTTGTAGTTTTTTTCTTCTCAGCTGGTTTTTCTGGTTCTGCTGTTTTTTTCACAGTTTCTTCTGTTTCCTCCACCGGTTCTTCAGGTTCCTTTACGGGGGGTTCTTCCATTTCTTCAGCCTTTCTTTTTTCCTCTTCCGCCGCTTCTTTGATTTGTTCTTTTGCTTCCTTTTCTATTTCCTTCTTAGTTTCTTCAGATAGGCTGCTTTCCAGTTTGTTTCTCCGCCATTTATCGGTTAAATTTAACTTTGTAATTATCAAATTACTTGCATGAATTGGTTTTGCAATCTTTTTATTGTCTGCTTTGGTCATTGTCATACCTTCGATTTCCACCTGTCTTCTCCTTATGTTGACATGTGCGACTTTATCTTCGTGTCCCTTGAAACTACCCCTCATGACTCTTACGGTATCTCCTTTGATTACCGGAACGCCCCTCTTATCATATTTTAGGAGTAGATTTTCTTCTAGGTGAGCAGATATCCATTTTCTCCTCTTGTGAAGAGGTGCGTTGAATAATTCTTTCCTCTGTTTTCTAGATTTTATTGATTTCATTTTAACCCACTCATACTATTGTTGATGCGGTTGCAGCTATCCTGGGCCAGCGTTCTGCTGCTTCCAGTGCAACAGGTCCCTTTATCATAGATCCCTTTGTTTCTCCTGTGTCTGTGACTATAACCGCAGCATTATCCTCAAATTGAACCATAGTTCCATCAGGTCTTCTAAATGGTCTCCTCTGGCGCACTATGACAGCTTTTAGAATCTGTCGCCTCATGTCTGCCGCTCCCTTCTTAACACTAATTATTATCATATCGCCCACGCCTGCTTTTGGGTAGCGACGATGAGTTCCTTTCAGTTTTGGAGTCATAATTAATTGTACTACTTTCGCACCCGTATTGTCTATGCAATCAAGACGAGCTCCTACAGGTAGTCCTCTCATTACTTTGCCAGCGATTCCCTTCATATGTCTGTCTCCATCAAATTTTTTCTATTGTTACAAACGAAATTGTCTTACTGAGCGGTCTACATTCTGCTATTCTCACGCTGTCTCCAACCTTTGCTTTTATGCAAGGTGGGCAATGCGCAGAATATGTAGACGTTCTTTTTTCATATCTTTCATACTTTGGAACATGATGTGTATATTCTCTCTTCACTATGATAGAATCTTGCATTTTTATGGATGACACAACTCCAGTTAATACCCGCCCTCTAACAGACAGACTACCATGAAATGGGCAATTTCTGTCATTACAGCTTATGGTTGGAGCTTTGACATTTAAACCTATGTTTCTTGTTTCTTCCTTTTTTTCTGTCATAGTTTTTCACCTTGCTTTTTTTATCCTATCTTCTGGTCTATATGTTATTTTTGAACCGTTCAATATTGTCTTTTTTTCATCATTTTCAAATTCAAATTTTGCAATTTTTTTTGCTATTCTTTTATTTTCATTATCGATCCTAATCAGGAAGGTATTTTTCGTCTCGTCGATTATTACCCCAGATTTTCCTGTCCATTTGGAATCCTTACATTCCTTTATTGTTACGTGCAGTCCTATAAGCTCTTCCCTTGCAAGTGATTTTTCGTCCATGTTGACATCTCATAGGGATTTTAACTGCAGCGGGCTGGTTGGATGTCGTTACTTTCTTTATAGTACGTCAACCATAAATCCCATTTTTTCCAATGATTCCTTTACTTTTATCCTGTGATCTCCCTGGAGTTCTATTTTCCCGTCTTTTATTGTGCCACCGCAGGCACATATTGCTTTTAGATTGCTTATCAGCGTATCAATGTCTAGTTCATGGGGGTTTATGCCATCAACGATGGTCATCATTTTCCCGTATCGTCTCTTGTCAACGGCTATATTAATTCTCTGCTGTTCTCGTGCTATGTCTTCACAGACACATATCTCCTTAGGCAGACCGCATTTTGGGCATATATCGCTCATTTATTGTTCTCCTTCCTCCCGCATGATAGTAAGCATTCTTGCAATAGATGTCCGTATCTGCCTAATTTTACCAGGAGATGGGGGTGATCCACCCATTGCAGCTATCCCTCTTTCATGCATAAGTTCTCCTTTCAATTCCTGAAGTTTTTCACGTCTTTCTTCGGGAGTAAATCCTCTAATCTCTTTAGCCTTAAGAACCATCTATGCAACCTCTTCGAGTAATTTCTTTAAATTCTTTACAATAGTTTCAGCTGTCTTTCCACCAATGCCATTTATAGCTGATAGATCATCAACATCCATTTCATATAGCTCTTCAAGTGTTTTGATTCCTGCTTTTTTAAACTTTTTAACGATGGATGGGCCAACACCCTGCATTTCAGCAAGTTTTTTGATATCAGTCTTTTTATCTTTTTCCGATTCCTGTTTATCTTCTGTTTTCTTTGTTTCCTTAGTTTCTTCCTTTTCTTTCTCTTTTTCAGGTATTTTTATTGTTATTTCATCGGGTAATTTTGCATCGGGCCTCATAATTCCAACTTTGACGCCAAGTACACCTGCTTTTAATTTTGCAATGGCAAATCCTCTGTCCATAACTTCTTTTGCAGTTTCACCGCAGTATTTGACGTGCCCTTGTGTAAATTTCTCAGTTCTGTGCCGTGCACCGGTAAGCTTTCCTGCTATTATTATTTGGCATCCCTTTGCTCCCGACATCATGATTCTTCTAATTGTGGAATGCCCAGCACGTCTGAAATGCCAACCCCTTTCAAGAGCCTCTGCAAGTTTTTCCGCCATTATTTGCGCATTTAATGACGCCCTGCTTCCCGCTTCTTGAATCTCTATTTGGGGATTTTCTACATTGAATTTATCTCTGATATCTGCTGTTATTTCCTTAATTTTACTTCCGCCTTTGCCTATTACCATACCTGGTCGTTCTACCAATATGTTTATCCTTGTTCCCATGGGCGTTCTTTGGATGCTCATTCCACCAAATCCCGCCCCCTCTATTTTTTTAATTAGAAACTCTTTGATTAGTATTCTGTTTGTGTTCTCTCTTATGAATTTACGTTCGCCCGCCATTACTCTACCTCTTCAATGATTATTTCTATATTGGTTGTCTTTTTATTTTTGTCAGTAGCTCTACCCTGGGCCCTAGGCATAATACCTTTTAGAATCCTACCACCATATGCAGATATATGTGAGATTTTCATGTTTTCCGCATCAAATCCTTTGTATTCTGCGTTATTTTCTGCATTTACTACTGTTTTTAACATATATCGAGCTGCCTTTTGCGGGAAACTACCTGGTCCAATACCTTTTTGATGGGCTCTTTTCCTATTGTGAAACACAGCTGGAAGAGGTCGTTTCATGGATATGATTTCTTCAAGGTATTTCTTTGCATCCTCCGTTTTCATGCCTCTTATAGCATGGGCTAGATTTATAGAGTCCTTTAGGGAGCAGTGAAGCTCATATCCGTATGCTTTTGCGGCTTTATCTGGATCTACATCAGTTGAATATCTTTGCATTTTTCATCACTTCAAAGGCATAAATTTAGACGATCTGGTGGCACCTACTCCTGGTCCCGTATGTTTTACTTTCTTACGTGTTAGTGAAAACTCACCTAAATAATGTCCCACCATGTGTGGATCTATGTCCACTCTTTGGAATTCATTACCATTGTAAACATCAATTTTATGACCTATAAAACTGGGTAGTATTACCATATCTCTATAATGGGTTCTAATAATGTTACCCTTTTCTGCTTTTTCAACATCGTTGAGTAATTTCTCTTGCCCTTTGGTTAAACCCCTCTTCAATGTCCTTCGTGCTCTAGATGGAATTAATGGCAATAATTCATCCATTGGGAGTTTTTGCATTTCCTTTATTGTTAATCCATGGAATTTGAACTCGGTCTTACGCACCTCTATTTTCTTCCGTCTTTGTTTCCTCCTGGTTCTTGCCGCGCTTTTAAAACCTTTCTTTGTTGCCATATATATCTACTTCCTCCCAGTTCGTTTTGCAGCTATACTTCCAACCTTACTACCTGGTGATGCACCTCGTTTGACGGTAGATGGTTTACCAACATGTTGATGACCTCCACCACCATGAGGGTGAGCAACAGCACACATTGCTACTCCTCTAACAATGGGGTATTGTTTTCCTCTTGTCATGTATGCATGATGTTTTTTGCCCGCTTTAAGGAAAGGTTTGTCCTTTCTCCCTCCGCCAGCTACTACACCAATAGTTGCTCTGCATTCCGAATTTAATGTTTTAAATTTACCTGAAGGGAGTTTTATGATTGTCTTTTTTGAATCACGAGATACTATTGTTGCGTTGCCTCCACCAGCACGTACAAGTTTTCCACCATCTCCTGGAGATAACTCAATATTATAAACTGGAATTCCTTCAGAGATTTTGCCAATGGGCAAAACATTACCTACCTTTACTTCAAGTCTATTGTTTGTAAATTTTACTTTATCTCCTACCCCAATTCCTTCTGAAGCTAGAGTCAATATTTTTTTGTTATTATCTAATCTAATGCTTGCCAAAGGGGCTGTACGGCCAGGGTCATGAATGATATCCTCAACTATCCCCGCATGTTTGTTTTTATCTTGACCATATTTAATTTCGCCTCTAAATCTGTGAGATGGGGCGTTGAATCTCCCTTTTGTCCTTCCTCGCCTTTGTTGTATTAATCTCTTACCCATATTTTTACCCCTAGAATACTCCAATCCTCATGCCAATATCTTCAGCTTTGAACTCGGGCATAAATGTAACAATGGCATGTTTACCTTTTTTTGTTATTCTGGTGTTAACATCTTTAACTTTAACTTCAAACATTTTTTCTACAGCTTTTTTTATCTGCTGTTTATTCGCTCTTCTTTTAACTACAAGTTCTAATGCATTGTCTTTTTCCATCATGTTCATAGTTTTCTCTGTAACATAAGGATGATATATTATGTCATAGGGGTCCATTATTTACCACCCCTAATTTGCATTAATGCGGATTTTGTAAATACTGTAAGTCTTCCAGCATCTCCACCAGGTGCAAGATATTCTATATTTATTTGATCTGGTTTAACAACATCAACGCCAGTTAGATTACCTGAGCCTTTTTGGATGTTTTCCTTTGTAGAAACGATTAGTATGGATTTTGGAATTTTGTATTTCCTGCCTCTCATTTTTCCTCTCCCCGCACGTATGTGCTTTCCATTTGCAGCTCGAAGAACGTCATCGTAAATCCCAATCTTTTCAAAGACCTCGATTACTTCCTTTGTCTTTTTAGTTTTCTCAAATTTATCATCTATTATAATGGGTAATGTTATCTTATCATCAAATTTGTGTCCTCTGTTTGATACAATCTTTTTATCTGCTGTTGCAGCTAATGCAGAGTTTATGGATTGGAGTCGTTCTTTTTTGTTTATTTTTTCTTTCCAGTTTCTCTCAGCTTTTGGTGGATGTGCTCTCCTACCACCCACAACACACGGTGCTAATGCTGCTGTTCTACCTTGTGTAAGTCTTGGAACACGGGATGAACCTTTCCCTTTACCGACAGATGCTGTGGCGTGCTTCGTACCAGCATAAGGATCGGCGCCGTAGGACTGTCTTTTGTTGGAATGAAGAACATTGAATGCTTTTCGTATCATATCTGGTCGATACACCGTGTCAAAAACCTCTGGTAAATCGATTTTTTCTGTTGATACTCCGTCAATTCCATAAACGTTTACCTTAGTCATGATTTTACACTCCTTGTTTGCTTGTAGTAGATATGTAAGTCACTTCTGGTTTCTCAACTTTAACGCCACGTTGATAACGTATTGCATCTCTCATGCTTATTAATCGTTTTGTAGGACCTGGAATTGACCCATGAAGTAAAATATATGAATTTCTTACAACACCATAATGTGGAAAACCGCCTGCGGGAGTTATGTCTTCTCCATTGTCTCCAATTTTCAAAACACGCTTGTTGTACTCAGTTCTCTGATGATATCCCATCTGTCCAGCTTGAGGGACTGTTGCTTGTACCCAGTTTGGATGCCATGACCCTGCAGTACCTATCATTCTACGGTGCTTTGAATTTTTATGTGTTAAAAGTTTAACACCCCATCTTTTGACGGCACCTTGAAAACCTTTACCTTTGGTGACGGCAAGAATGTCAAGCATGTCTCCCTCTGTTAAAGTGTCATTTATTTTCAATTCTTTTCCAAGGATTTCCTTTGCATATTTTATCTGATCTTCGATACTTCCGCCGCTTATTCGCATCTCTCGTATTTCGGGAGTTTTCTTTGGTATGCCTGTAACGAGTTTTGGTTGAGTATATACTAAAACACGTATTTCATCAGCATCCTTAGTAAAATCCCAGTTTTTCTTTTTCTCTTTCTTTGCCAATGGAAGTCTCTTTGATAGCTCGGAATCCAACTTATTCGCCCAGATTTCACCTGTTGTTTGTAGTCCATGAATTATTTTTTTGTAGGCTCTGACTGCTGCTATCTTTATTGGCGGAGTTTCAACTACTGAAACGGGCATCACTACCTCTCTTCCAGATGTGGTTGAGGTTGGTCTGTAATCGACAACAAAAGCATGGGTCATACCTGCCTTGTAACCTAAAAAACCCTGGATTTTCGGTTTGTCTCTTCCCTCTGGCCAACTCTTTATATGTGGTGTTTCGGCTCTGGCTCTCTTCCGTGGCGAATAGCCCATTGATCCTCTTCTTGGACGATGTCTCTCAGACATAACATACCCTCTATATCATTTTGCTAATGTAAGTACTTGTAATTTATATGCATCTAAACCGTGACATTTCACAAACCGCCAAAAACGTTAGTTGGGCTGTTTGATATCGGGATTCTTGGAGAATTGCCCGATGAATGTCTGGTATAGATAAGGAATAAGGCATTATAGAAATGATATATAAAGGTTGTGTGTTCTGTTTTTACCAAAGGGGCACATGCTTTATACCAGAGTTCAAAATATATTTTCAAGTGATAAAGCACCTCTGGAAATTTTTCAAAAAACTTAGGGAACAGTGAGATGATTGATTGTCTATTCTTAGGTGTTGCAAGATATAGAAAGGAACTGTATGTAAATGTTTATTGAAATATATTGCATTGTAGATTATATTTCAAACCTCAAAATATCTTTGGTATAATTCTCCAAGGTACTTTTTCCATGAACTTTTTGTAATCTTTGCCATACTGCTTTATCAGTACTTTTTCTTCGTCAAGTATACTCCATATCATAATAGGTATTGCAATAACTGCAATTGCTATTGCAAAAAGAGAATAGAAGAAAAATGCCAACCCAAAACCGACTATCAGTAGAGATGTGTAGTGGGGATGTCTAATGTATTGAAATATTCCACCAGTGACAAGTTGTCCTTTGTATGTTTTATGCCAGAATATCTCCCATTTAAAATAGACAAAGGTTCCAAGAAGAAAAACAACCATTCCAGTAATAATTGTTATAAGTTTATTTGCAGGTATTTCCCAGACACCGAATATTGCTGTTAGTGGTCCGATCATTATGATAAGTAATAGTGGTGCATAGTGAACGATAAAAAGTGCTCGTAGTTCCTTAGGTGGCCTATATTTCAACATCTCTGCCAGTTCTTTAAATGAATCTTATTCCGCCTTCTCTTATCTCTATATCCTGCGGCCTAAGTGTGTGTTTTGTGTTCCTCATTTTCATCACTGATAGTTTTCTCCTGTCCATGGTGGGATCAAAATTGAGAGTTATGACTCCATCTGCTAAGAACTCAGAGATACCATCCCTGGAAAGAAGGGAAGAACCCATGGGTAGTTCTGACGTCACTATTGAAGTTGTTTCTGCTGTTTCTAAAGCATCCATTATGAATCGCAGGTGCAGTCTTCTAACTGGTAGATTAGTATTGGTGGGAATTTCTTCAGAATTGATTATGCTAATATCAAAATTGTTTTCCGTGCCCTTTGTATATATGGGCATTTCAGATAGTGGTGTTATAGAATCTAATACAACCCGATCGTATTCTCCAGATAGAATTTCATTGGTCATGCTTTCGTAGACAAGTTTTTTGTTTACGTTCAAGAATAGAAATTTTGCAAGTTTCTTTTCCATGGCTGGTTGAAAATCAAAACCAAGTTTTTTTGCTTGAATTAAAAGGCCGTTGACTTTCTTATCTAATGTTAAAAACAGGCATTTCTCCTCTTTTTTTACTCCCTCATATAGAAACTGGAAACAAAAAATACTTTTGCCGCTTCCAGGTGGACCAGAAACTAGAGTGATAGATTTCTCTGGCAACCCTCCGCCAATTATGTTATCTAGGCCATTAATACCTGTTCTTATACGGTTTATTGCATTCTCTTGTTTAAAGTACATCTCCTCTGACATCAAATCCCAATGTGATATGCAACTGCCAATATATTATTTTATCCGTTCTTTTTGGCGGATTTGCTAACTATATATTTTGATTTTCTTTGTTGAAATACAGGAGTTATAACACATGCTTGATATAGTTTTCTGAAAACATATAGAAATATTTATATAGTTTGTAAAATAAAAGTAATGTCACATAAAAATTGTATCGAGTGTGGGTATGACAACGAAAAGCGTTAATATCTGGATATGGTTGCAAAACGGCAAAATAATCAAAGCTATCTCCAGTGTAGACGACGGAACAATAAAAATATATGATGAGCACGACAATCTAATACTGAAGCGGATAGGACTTACTAAATTTCAAGTGAAAAAAATTGAAAACAATATATTAAAATATGGTGCAAAAAGACTCAACCAACATGCAGAGCCGTTCAGGTTCCTGTAAACAATCGTGCAACTTTAAGGAGTAATGAAGACACGTTTGTCTGGATACACTTTTATCCCATTCTCTGTAATCTCCATTGACACTATCTTCTTTTCATGTTTACCATATCTCATCTTTAGAACTTCAATGGCATTCTCACGGATATCCTTTTTTTGGATGTTATATAGGACGATTATTCCGTCAGCTAAAAACTCTTCAATCCCCGTATCACTAAATCTCGTCGGCATTGGATCCGTTTCGGTAATTAGAAGCGAAGTAGCACCAGTCTCCTCAAAAAAACCGAACAATTGTTGAAGATAGGCTCTATAATTTTTATCTTTAGTGATCGACACAGAAATAATGGCGCTCAAAGAATCAACAACAATAACCTCTGGATGAAAACCCCCAGGTATGACAAGCGGTTTTATCTTATATGAAACCTCGGTGGCAGAACCTGAGCCACCTAGTGAGCCAAACTTCATTCTCAAAATATCAAGAGGGTTGATCTTTTGAATCAGAAAACTACCCTCTTCGATGAATTTAGCTGCATTCCACCCAAATTTCCCCATACTTCTTTGAATGCGTTCTTTACCCTCTTCAAAGCTAACATACATACATGTTTTACCCTTAGAAACGATGTTATAGCATATCTGTCGACAAAGTGTACTTTTACCCGTACCAGGTCCACCAGCCACTAAAACAGAGTTCCCTCTTGGAATCCCTCTTTCTGCAAATAACTCATCAAATCCACTAATGTCTGTTTTAAGCACATTTTCTTTCTTTGTATTTGTATTCACATTCCTGTAAAAAATTTCGTTTTCATTCATGATTAAACCGCTCTCTCGTATTGTATGTATATCCACCTCATGTTTGCTTAGGGTTCTTCTAAAACACAAATCATGCTCTTATATTCTGTACTCCGTTTCGTATTTAACCATATGCCCTAGTCAATAAAAAATCTTTCTTATGGTTTTTGCCCATGAAAAGACAAGAATTTGTGTTTTAATCTTTAAACGATTACGGTTCCAGGGCCGATCTGAGCTCCTATGTATGTTACTATAAGTTCTAGATGAATGGTTTTACCCCAGGGTTCAATCTCGACTACATCTGTTCCCCAAGTATCTTGGGTAATGGTAACGTTAACGTATCCATTTTTCACTTCTTCTTCTAACCGTTTATTGAGTGATGCATTCCATGCGTTCAGATAATCTGTATATATCCATACATGGTGGTCTTCTGCTGAATTGAAGTCCTTATTGCATGTTTCATTATAGGAGTAGTTAGTACGAACAAAACA
>CAZXHI010000126.1:0-3483 GCA_964640555.1 uncultured Thermoplasmatales archaeon
ATCAGGAGTATCTTCATCAAAACCAAAGATAATGCCACCCTGAATTGTCATTCCATGATCATGGACTCGTTTAATCATTTTTTTGAAGTCCTCTACTTTATTATGTGTCTTTTTAATTCCATTAAGTGCCGCTTGACTGACGGATTCAAAACCAACAAACCATTCAACACATCCGGATTTTCTTGCAAGACTTAAAAATTCATCATCAACTTTGCCAAGAACATTTGTGGTCCCGTTTGCCACCCATGCTTTGTGGATTTTTTGTCGTATCAACTCCTTGAAAAGCGCCTGCGCATATTTGCGATTTACCGTAAGATGTGGGTCATGTATAATAAACATCTTATTGGGCATCTGTTTAATTTCTTCAATTACATTCTTGATCGGACGTTGTTTTACACCGTGATGACAGAAACTACCGATAGCACAAAATTCACAGCTATTTGGGCAACCTCTTGTTGTTTGTACTGCTCCTAGAATAGGATTATGTCTAATGAGATCTCTTCTTATTGCTGGTATCTCTGCCATGTCAAAATCTGGATTTGGTCCATAAAAAGATTTCAATTTTCCATTCTCCGCATCTTTGAGTAATTCAGGCCATGTTGCTTCTGCTTCACTCAGTACAATGCTATCTGCATGTAGTTTTGCTTCATCAGGAAGTGCGGTGGGGTGATATCCACCAAGTACTACCTTTTTACCTCTCCGTCTGAATTCATCAGCAATTTCATATACGCGAGGTGCAGTCATCGTATATGTTGTTATGGCTACTATATCGGTATCCTCATCAAAATTCAGAGTGTCATAATTCTCGTTAACTATTTTTACAGAATGTTTCTCTGGAGTTATTGCAGCAATGTGGGGTAGTGTTAGAATGGGATAACCAAAAAGTATTGATGTCCATGATCCTTTGTCGTTGTGTGTGGATGCGCCATGCTCAATCTTTGGAAATACCAGTAGAATTTTCATGTTTTTGCTGGGCATGTAAGATATGAATCATATATTTAATATTTCTTATAAGGAGATTTTTAGGGATTACACAATGATCAAGAGCCATGTTTTCTCTAATAACATTTCAATAGAGTTGATATGATACCACACTAATAAAAATATTTTACGAATAAATAGGAAAAGTATATAAATTTAAAAAGATATGTAACTAAATATAAAAATATATGTTAAGCAGAGGTGTTGTGTAGTGATAAAGAATCATAAAATGGTTGTAATAGGTGTGATAGTTCTTTTCGTTGGACTCTCTATTGGTCCCGTAACCGCTAATGAGTTTCCAGAAAATGAACTGCGAGATGAAGTTGTGAATATAGAATGTGCTTTGTTTGATTTAGATGACTCTGTCACAATAGAAAAATTTACTTTGTCAGAACAAGAGCTTAAAGAATTGGAAGTGATATTGTCAGAATTTATGGAAAAAATCCAATCTGCAACTGATCGCAATGATGTTGTAAATATCATCGATACATTCTTTGGGAATAAACATCCAGTTCTATCCTTTATTCTCAAACCCCTAAATATCTGTAAAATGTTTCGCAATCGTGCATTCGTCGTTAGTCAAGGTTGGAGCTATAAGCTAAATCCATTCAAAGATAATTCAGTAGAGAAGCAAAAACCATTCAACTGTTGGTATTACTCCGATCAATCAAAATTCGAAATGCTAAGCAGAACATTCATATTGCGGCACGGTCGTCTTCTTGATATGGACATTGAATGCTTGCATGGAACGCAGATTGGAATGATGACCCGTTTCAAGGGTATATATATCTATGTTGCTCGACCGTCACCTGAAAAAAGTTATACGTTCTTTATGGGCACGACTCATCATATTATGGGGCTTGATTTCACTTTACCCGATGCTGTTGTTAGAATGCATGATTAGATCTCCTATTGTTATGGGTGGGTTATATCGATCATGTCTCATACTATGGCTGATGTCTCATGTTTCATTTTTGATGTTTCGTTAGTCTAAAAAGGGGTGATATATTAAGGTGACTAACGTTTTGTACAAAATTTGGTGAGAAACATTTAAGTTTAATTAAAATATTATAATATTATAAAATTCATATAAAGAAGATGAAAGAATGAAAAAGAAAATAATATTTGGAAGTGTACTCTCAGTTTTCATTTTGATGCTATTGCCATCTATACCTGCAGTAGAATATGATGTTGCTGTAAAAGCAAAAGAGTCAAGTTTTATTGACGGGATACAAAACATAAATGTGGCGGAGTTTAAAGAAAAAATTCAGAATATGGATATACATGAATTTAGAGAAAAGATTAAAAACATAGATGTTAGAAGTGCGGTAGAGGAACTGAAAGAAGTATTCGAAGACAACTCAGCTCAACCCCAGTGCGCTATCCTTTTTATGACCTTAATTGTGCTACTCAAAGTATTTGGTACAATAATAGGTTTAATATTTGCTGCAGTTGGTGCGGTAGTAGACATAGTTGGTATACTATTAGTTAAGATAACTTCCTTAGCGTTTGCTATACTTAAACCCATAATCAAATTAACTGTTCTGGGTTTGGTAGCATATTTCACAATTGCAGCAATAATAGATCTATCTTCCCTTTGCTTTTTTCTACTGTTGATTATACTTACTGGTGGATCATAGGGGTAAAACAGTGTGGAAGTAGAATTAGTAGATTAGAAGTATTTCAAAACCAGGAATTCTTTCATCTTATTTGTTTATTCCACTGGACGTTGATTTAGCTATAACTTATTTGTTTTTGCTGTTGTCTCCCGTGATGCTTACTGTCTTTATTGCATTGCGGTTATCATAGATGCTTTTTCGTATAATAGTTTTCGAATGAAGACATCGCCTTGATGTTCAATAAGAGATGGTAGGATTCTTGGAAGAAGACTTGGTCTGTATCCCTTGTTGAAAAAATACATTACAGCAGTGGTGTTATCATTGAAAATTCTCATTCGTGCATGGGAGAACGTGATATCGCCATCATGACCATGGGTTGCTTTGCCAAATTCTTCTTCAAAAATCAACCAGCCAAGTCCAAAATAAATTAGGCCAAAGTATGGATCACTCTCTGGATACTGTACAGTATGCATCTCATGAATGGTTGTTTCATTTAGAATACGTACCTGTTGGTAGATGCCATTGTTCATATGAGCAATGAGGAAATGGGGTAAATCATCAATTGTCGTAAGCAATCCGCCGCATGGATCAAGAAATGTGTAATCAATATGAGGAAGTTTGAGATAAATTCTCCCAAATCGAAGATAAGAACAAGCAAGGTTTTCAACAGGCAACGAATCCATGTTAAAACTGGTACTATGCATTTGTAACGGCATAAAAATATGCTGTTGGCAATACTCTTCAAAGGTTTGCTCTGATAGTAACTCTACAAGATAGCCAAGAATAGTAAAACCAATGTTTGAATAATTCCCACCACTACCAGGTGGATAATTTCCCCAAAACTCAGGGTGATAGGCATCGCCATCTGGAACAAGAAGTTCTT
>CAZXHI010000127.1:0-4661 GCA_964640555.1 uncultured Thermoplasmatales archaeon
CCTAATGGAGGATTGGACTGAGAAATATCGACCGGAAAGTCTTGATAAAATTGTTGGAAACGAACGTGCTGTTACAGAACTTAAAAGATGGGCTGATGTATGGAACCACGGGAATCCCAAGAAACGTGCTGTAATACTGTCAGGTAGTCCGGGAACCGGAAAAACAAGTAGTGCTCTTGCTCTTGCAAAGGATTATGGGTGGCCTGCAATAGAACTGAATACGTCAGATGCTAGAAACGCGACAAAAATTAAGAAAGTAGCAACTTTTGGAGCTGTAAATGAGACGTTTGACAATAATGGCAGTTTTGTCTCATCACATAAAGGTGGTAGAAAACTCATAGTTCTAGATGAGGCAGACAACCTCTATGAAAAAATAAAGGATAATGGCAAAAACGACATGAGTGATAAAGGTGGAAAAAGAGCTATTATCGATACAATAAAGATCACCAAACAGCCCATAATATTGATAGTAAATGATTACTATAATCTGATAAAAGGCAGCGGTGAAAATTTAAAGAGAACATGCAAACTGATAAAATTTTACAACCCGTACCCTAACTCCATATTTGGTTTGTTAAAACGAATATGTATTTCTGAGGGAATAGCAGCTGATCTGAAAGTGCTAAAGACCATATCAGATAGATGTAAAGGGGATATACGCTCCGCAGTAAATGATTTACAATCCATTTGTTTGGATAAGAAACAACTTGATATACAATCGTTGAATGTCTTAGGATATAGAGACAAAAACAAGATAATATTTGATGCATTGAGGGACATATTCAAAACTAGAGACATACAAAACATAAAAGGGAGTGTATCTAATTTGGATGAGGATCCAAATAGTGTTTTATTATGGATCACTGAAAATCTGCCAGTTGAGTACAAAGATACTCATGATTTGGTTAAAGGCTATGATGCAATATCTAAAGCAGATGTCTTCTTGGGCAGAACACATAGGAGACAGAATTATGGGTTGTGGTCATACGCCTGCGATCTTATGAATGGCGGTGTAGCCACTGCAAAAACCCACGAGTATCAAAACGAGAAATATAACTTTCCCTTATGGCTAAGAGAGAAAAAAAGCAGTAAATCATATCGGGACACCAGAGATTCAATCGTTGGAAAGATGAGCAGAATATGTCACAATTCAAACAGAAAAAGTAGAGAGTTTCTTTCCACATATCTTATACATATGTTTAGAAATAACCTCGAGTTTGCTGTTAAAATGATGCATAAGTTTGAATTTACGGAAAGTGAGATGAAATATCTGCTCGGTGAAAATTATTCGCGTGAGCTAGGAAAGAGTCTTCATCCTGCCAAAACCGCTCATGAGAAACAAATTGAAAATGAATCCGTTACACACGATAAAAAAGAAAAAGATAAAAAAGAGAATAAACAACAAAGCCTATTTGATTTCTGATTCTATATCTTCGAGTTTTTTCATTGTCTCTACTGTCTGCTGTTTGTAATAATCCTTAAGTTTGTGATGTGTATCATCAGATATCTGTTTTGATCTATGTTGCTTTTCAATATCCTTGAGAAGGGACATGAGAAGTGTCTTTTTTGCATTCAATAGCTCTTCGGATTCACTTGCGATATCCTTGATTTTTGATGATTTTTGTTTTCTGAATGAATACAGTGTGGAAACCACCAACAATATTACTAGTAAAACTATAAATACAATAATGTACCAGCTTACAGGAGCTTCAGTTGGTTCGTAGAGAAGAAGGGTAAAAGAAGTACCAGACACTAGGTTTTTTCCACTATATATTTTGTTTTCATCAAACTCAACTGATAGGTCAGTGGTGTTGTAAATTAAGATATTTTCGAATTCCTCAACATCTTTATTCAAAGTGTACGTGATGGTTAATTGTATGGATGAATCTTTTGTTATATTGAAGGAGGATATATCGAATATGTATTCGTTATTGCCAGTTGGCTCATATTGTACTTCATTGTTGCTGACAAGGACATTTACCTCCTGAGCCTCAGCAGATGCCCAAAATTTTATTGTGGTATATGTTTCATTGGATGTACCACATATCGTTAAACTTTCTTTAACTGATATGGCATCACCCTCTTTGGATATTGTAATCTGGTGTGTTTCTGTGTTAATATCCTCCCCGTACACTGTGGCAGAAGGAATAATTGCAATCATTAATGTTATCAGCAATATGCTAGTCAGCGTTTTCTTCATAATTTTCCTAATGGGGCTGTATTTTGTAGGTATTTATGTATTTTTCTAAATTAATGGTTTTGCATCATTAAAAATTGATTTTTTGGAATTAAGCAAAATTAAATTCGCCGAAATATGTGTAGTTCATAATGGTAAATTCTTGGAGATTTCTAAATCACAAGAGGGAACAGCAAAATGGACTAATCTTTTTTTTCTTTCAGTTTTGTTGGCAGATATAAGATGTAGAACAAACAAAAGAATTCAATGTTTCCAGCAACAATTACAACGTAGATATTCCAACCGAGTAGAAATGTATGATAACAAGATAGCATTAAAGTAAAGATCAAAGAGATTATTGCAAATAATGCTATCTGTTGTTGTTTACTTCGACCTTCAAACATCTTTTGCAAAATATCTCTCTGGACTATATTAATATTTTTAATTCCTGAGAGAATAAATATTAGAAGGTTATGGCTAAGTAATGTATAGCAAAGATGCTAATGCGCTAGAGTTTGGTTATATTGGGAATTTTGGTTTATCGTCTGGGGTAATGACGCTGCTGTCGTCGAAATGGTTTTTTCTTCTGTCTGCTGCTGTATCTGAAGAAAGTAACTTTTTTAAACTCTGGAATATCTGCTTCTTCAATGTTGAGTTCTTCATTGCTTTGAACTCGTCTGAAATTTTCATGATCGGGTTCTGTGAGCAGGGTAATTGCAGCACCATTTTCTCCAGCACGTGCTGTTCTACCTATTCTATGTATGTACTCAATAGCGGTCTTTGGCACATCGTAGTTATAGATATGGGAGACATTTTTTATATCGAGGCCTCTGGCTGCCACATCTGTTGCCACTAGGACATCTGTTTTCTGATTTTTCAGAGCATCGAGAGATTGCGTTCTTTTGTTTTGACTCATTCCTCCATGTATTGCAGAGGCATTTATGCCATGATGTCTGAGATTCCTTGCTACAGCATCAGATTCTATCCGTGTAGCGCAGAATACAATTGCAAGACCTGATGTATCATTCTTTAGCAGATGCACAAGAAGGGAGAATTTGTCATTCTGTTGATAGATGTCATAATAAGTCTGATGTAGTTTGCTTTTATCTACCTGGGATTTAGTTTTTATAACTATGGGGTTGCTGAGATGTTTATTCATGAGCCTATGGATGCTTCCTAATATTGTTGCACTGAACATGAGTGTTTGCCTTTTCTTTGGTACATGACGTATGATTTTTTCGACATCATCGATAAAACCCATTTCTAACATTTTATCGGTTTCATCAAGCACGAGAAATCTTACATTTTTAAAATCTAATGTTTTCCTACGTAGGTGGTCAAGCATCCTGCCAGGCGTACCAACGACTATCTCAGAAGTGCGTATTTTTTTTATCTGTGGTTCTATACCCACACCACCATACACACTTGTCGTCTTTATGCCAAGCATTTTTCCAAAATCCTTGAATACATCTGTTACCTGTACGCATAGTTCCCTAGTTGGAGTAAGAACAACCGTTTGGATTCCTGCCCCAGAAATGATCCCATCTAATATGGGGAGACAGAATGCAAGTGTTTTCCCTGAACCTGTTTCTGCTTGACCCACAACATCTTTTCCTTTAATGATTTCAGGTAAACATTTTTCCTGAATTAGGGTTAGCTCTTCGAATCCTTGTTCACATGTTTTGTCTATGAGCTTTTTGTGTATGCTGAGTTCCTCAAATTTCATTTTTTCACCGATTATAAAATATTTTTTCTTCATTTAATTTTTCAAAATAAGTAGCTACATAGTAATATCAATATCCAGTTTTTTGCTAGCTCCTTATAACGATTTCCGATAGTAATCTTCGTGGAACATAGATTTTCTCCCGTAAATATGTATGGGCCCGCTGAGATTTGAACTCAAGTCTATACCACCCCAAGGTACAAGGATGCCAAGCTACCCTACGGGCCCAAACAAGAACGTGCATTAGTATTTCCATACAAAAACTTATTCGTACCTTTTTGGAAAGATTTAATATGCTATTTTAGATGAATGATATGTTTCTATGGATTCCACGGCATTAGAACTCTTCGGATTAGTTGCAGGGGCTGTAACCTCAGCGGGGTTTATACCTCAATTGATCAGAGGATATCGAACAAAAAAACTTGAAGATGTTTCTTACCTTATGCCCATTGTCTTAACGGCTGGCATGACTTTGTGGTTTATCTATGGGTTATTCTTAGGTGCTTTGGCAGTAATTGTGGCCAATATTTTTGGCGTAGGATGTTGTTTAACTCTCATATTCATGAAAAAAATTTATTCGTAATATCCCTTTTGTTGGAATATACATTTTTATATAGGAAAACTGTAATACGTCCTTTCACTGGGCCCGTAGCTTAGGTTGGTTGGAGCACCCGGCTGATAACCGGGAGGTCAAGAGTTCAAATCTCTTCGGGCCCACTTTTTATTAGATTATCTGATCAAATATGTAATCTTCCCATTTTC
>CAZXHI010000128.1:0-10298 GCA_964640555.1 uncultured Thermoplasmatales archaeon
AATGCCGTTTAAAGAAGATTATCAGTATATTAGAAAATATATGTTGGTTGGGATAGAAGAAAAAAAGGCAAAAAGTATCTATGAAAAATTGGAGAAACAATCAGCAATTGTTACATATGAACTGGGAATGAACCGGATAGCCGTAGATGAAAAGAAAGTGAGATGCCCTCTCTTTTTTATTGCAACAAAGCAGGATGGAATATGTACTCCTGAGTTGGTTAAAAGATTAGCTGAGAAATACAATGCAGAATATGGGCTGTATGATGGTTGTCATCATTTTTTTTGTAATAGCAATTGGCGAGATATAGCTGAGGGAATTCATAACTTTATAACGAAATATATGAAGTAAGTAGTCCTTAATTTTTCCTAAAAATGATGCTGACGATTATGTTGACCATTAATATTGTATTCTGATAATTTATTTCTAAATTAAGGATTGAGGACATTCAGGAACTGTGTAATTCTGTAATTATTTCGCCTATTATTTTGTTCCTCTCTCATTTTATTAGCTCCTTCTCGCTTTAAATATCCATCAAAAGGCTAGGTTTCATGTGATAAGGTACCTTTTAAGCTTTTAAGCGAGTATTCCTCCTTATTCCCTCCTGGAAAAATAGTATCTATTTATCTTCAGAAAATTATAAATAATATGATTATATTTCGGCCCACCGAATGGTGTATTGGTTTCTGATATTATCTTTTTGTTGAAAGCGGAAAACTATACACTAATTCCCTCCCTTTAAAAATTAAGTTTTTTATATGAATTCAGTTTGAAAAGGATAAAAATAAAGAAAAAAGGGGTTTTTGTGGTTTACCAGAAATCTGCTAGTTTATCATAGACTGGCTGTAGTATTCTCTAGCACATCATTATCGGTGTTGAATTCTATACTTCTTGTAATAGAAACGGTCCTAGACATTTGAGTTTTTCTTCGTAAGAATCAGGATATAAAAACCGTTCTGCAGCAGTAACACTACTCAATATTGAATTTCCATCTTGCGGTGTAAAACAGAACCCAATCACTTCATTTTCATTTAAGACATGTATTGTTGGAAGAACCATAACTGTTTGATTCAGTAATCTTCCATAATGGCCGTGTTCCCTTCCAAATGAAAAGACTAAATTGGCTGCCTTTTTGTAGGTAACTGAAACGCGGGGATTGTCTATAAACATCTGGGTGGCTTCCTCTTTTGTTATCTTTTTATCGATTTTAACATCAAACCATATGCAATGCATATATTGTGTGTTTAACTTTAAGGCACTTGAAAAGACATTCAATTCAATGCCTAATGTCTTATATAGATGATACACATCTACTGCATGATGCGTTCCCATTTTTTCATCTTTATGCACACCAACTTCCGGAGATGGTACAAAGCTTTTTACCTGGCTAATATCATTTGATCTTCTAATACAAAGGAATTTTCCTTCTTTAAGATGATTCTTTTTGTTTTCTATTGCAAGAGTATTTATTATAACGGCAATATTGTGTGTATTGCAGCTTACGATATGGATAAATTGATCCTTTGAAGTGATGGCTGCGTCATTAATGCCTACAGCATACATCTTTCCAAAACCAAATTCAGATCCCTGTGCTAGGAAACCTTTCACTTTATCTTTATATTTTTTATAGTATTTTTCCTTATTCATCAGCCCCGTGCCTTTTGGCGTACAGTCGATAACAACAGAAGCTCGCTTTATTGCCTCCTCTGCATTGTATACTGGATCTATACCAAGGTCTTGGAAATCATTTATTTTCTCTTCTCCTACGGCAAGATTTGCTCCTTTTTTCACTAAGCCTTTGACTTTGGGTCTATCTGTTAACACCGGACTATGTTTGTAAAAGGTTATTTCATCTATGCCTAGATCATCTTTTGCGTCACAAAGCAATCCAATCAACGGTTCCCCTATGGTTCCTGTTCCCACTACATGAACAATATTTTCATCTGCCATTTTTTTGCCTCCCCATTTAGAGCAATCTTGTAATCCACATGTACCATTTAATTGTTGTTATTTTCTACAAGAAAATGGTTGATGGAATGATTTAAGAAGGGGAAGTTGTTTCACCTATTTCATGGCATTACCTTTAGATGTACTGGAGAAATCAATGAATCAGAAGTTATCTCTTCTTTTGAAGGATGGACGGAGTATAAACGGAAAACTTTCTGGTTATGATGAATATATGAACATGGTGTTAGTCGACGTCGAAGAAACACACGGTGAAAATAAAAGGCGACTTGGTACTATAATTCTTAGAGGAAATAATGTTGTAAGTATATCGCTGTCATAATCGAAAACCATATATATGTGTTATTTATATGTCCTTAGTGGAAGGAATCGGGCTGGTAGTTTTGTTAGAGTGCATCCCATCCCCTCCTAGTGAGGCCAGCCAATCCTTCCCTTTTTGTTACGGTTTTTAAAAAAGGTTTAAGTATAGATTTCCAATACTATGAAACGGTTTTTATGGAGAGAACTACTGAAGCTATGAAGGGTAATGACTTAAGATGCAAGGGGTGGAGACAGGAAGCTATTTTACGAATGTTGGAGAATAATCTAGAGAATGCAGAGATACCTGAAGAGTTGATCATATATGGTGGTACTGGTAAAGCAGCACGTAATTGGGAATGCTATGATGAGATCGTAGAAATCCTCAAAAATCTTGAAGATGACGAAACGATGGTTATTCAATCCGGCAAACCTGTAGCAGTTTTTAAAACCTGGAAAAACTCACCTAGAGTGCTCATGGCCAATTCTAATATAGTACCTCACTGGAGTACATGGGAAAAGTTCCATGAATTGGAGGAACTTGGACTCATTATGTATGGCCAGATGACTGCAGGATCATGGTGTTATATTGGTACTCAGGGTATCATTCAGGGAACTTATGAGACGTTTGCCGCTCTTGCTAAAAAACATTTTAACAGTAATTTAAAAGGTAAGATTGTTCTCACTGGAGGCATTGGTGGTATGGGTGGTGCTCAACCTCTCGCAGTGAAAATGGACAAAGGTGTTTGTATTGCTGTTGAATGTGACGAGCAGAGAATTGACCGTAGAGTAAAGGCTGGGTTTTGTGACATAAAAGTAAAGGATATGGATGAAGCAGTGGAAATGGCGATATCTGCAAAAAAAGACGGAAACGCTCTTTCAATTGGTCTTTTAGGCAACTGTGCGGATGTTCTTCCTGAGATGGTCAAGGGTGGATTTAAACCGGATGTGGTAACAGATCAGACATCTGCGCATGACGAACTTAATGGATACGTTCCTGCTGGTTATTATGGTGAGTCTGTAAAGGGTGCTTTAAGACTTAGAAAAGAAAATCCAAATGAATACATAAAGCAGTCTATGGTAAGTATGAAAAACCATTGTAAGGCTATGCTAGATTTCAAGGTGAATGGTGCAGTTGTTTTTGATTATGGTAATAATCTCCGCGGACAGGCTGAAAAAGCCGGACTAAAGAATGCTTTTGAGTATCCGGGTTTTGTTCCTGCTTATATACGACCCATGCTTTGTGTGGGTAGAGGGCCATTTAGGTGGCTTGCATTATCTGGCGATCCTGATGATATTTTGAAAACTGATAAATTAGTTATCAAGATGTTTCCAAAAGATGATGTCTTGTCTAATTGGATTGCGTTGGCGGAAAAATATCTTCCTTGGGAAGGGCTTCCTTCTAGGGTCTGTTGGCTTGGTTATGGTGATAGAGAAAAACTTGCTCTTGCTATGAATGAGATGGTTAGAGATGGTAAGATAGGTCCTGTTGCGATAACAAGGGATCATTTAGATAGTGGCAGTGTTGCATCTCCTTATAGGGAAACCGAGAGTATGAAAGATGGCAGTGATGCTGTTGCTGATTGGCCACTACTTAATGCTTTATTAAATTGTGCAGCTGGGGCAGATAGCGTACAGATTCACAATGGCGGGGGTGTGGGTATAGGCCTTTCCACGCATGCTGGTATGGTAGTTGTTTGTGATGGGACAAAGGAGACTGATGAACGCATAAAACGTGTGTTTAAAACGGATCCTGGTATGGGGGTAGTTAGACATGCTGATGCTGGTTATAAAGAATCTATTGATGTTATAAATAAAACTGATATTTACTCTCCCATGATAAAAAATAAGGTGTAATTTAATGATCGGACTTGATGGGGAAAATCTTTCTATTGAAGATGTGGTGAAGGTATCTAGGGATTTTGAAAATGTAATACTTTTGGAAAATGCAGTAAGAAAGATAAAAAAATCTCGTGAGATAGTTGAGAACATAGTTGATCAAAACAAGACTGTTTATGGTGTAAACACTGGCTTTGGCGAGCTTGCAAAAGAGAAAATACCATACGACAGCATTGACGAACTCCAGCGTAATCTTATAAGAAGCCATTCTTGTGGAGTTGGGGATTCTTTGTCTGCGGAGATAGTTCGGGCAATGATGGTTTTACGTGCCAATTCACTTGCTAAAGGTTACTCAGGCATACGTCTTGAAACAGTGAATGTACTAATTGGCATGTTAAATAAGAAAGTCCATCCTATGGTTCCTGAGAAAGGATCTATTGGAGCAAGTGGCGATCTTATTCCGCTTGCGCATATTGCTCTTTCAGTGATTGGAGAGGGCAATGTTGAGTATTATAATGAGACAATGCCAACTGATGAGGGATTTCGGAGGGCAGGAATAACTCCGGTAAAGCTTACAGCAAAAGAAGGTCTAGCGCTGATAAACGGGACCCAACTCATGACTGCTATCGGGTGCTTGGCTCTTTGGGATGCAGAACTACTTCTTAAGAATGCACAGATTGCGGGGGCTATGAGTCTGGAAGCACTTAAGGGAACAGATCAAGCTTTTCGTAATGAAATACACAAGGTGCGCCCCCATAAAGGTCAAATTCTGTGCGCTAAAAATCTGTGGAGGCTAACAAGAGAAAGTAAGATTATTGCATCCCATAGGGATTGTCCTAGGGTTCAGGATGCCTACACGCTCCGTTGTATGCCTCAGGTGTTCGGTGCTTCTAAAGATGCCTTTTCTTTTGTTCGTTTCATTCTTGAAACTGAGATAAACTCGGCTACTGACAATCCACTTATATTCCCAGATATTGGTGAGAGTTTATCTGGCGGAAATTTTCATGGTCAACCGCTTGCACTTGCTTTGGATTTTCTTGGTCTTGCAATAGCCGAGCTTGGTAATTTCAGTGAGAGAAGAATAGCCCGTCTTGTTGATTCTAGCCTATCGGAGTTGCCTCCTTTTCTAACAGAATATAGCGGCCTTCATTCTGGTTTTATGCTTCCTCAGTATGCTGCTGCATCTCTTGCAAGTGAAAACAAGATACTCTGCCATCCAGCCAGCTGCGATTCCATTCCATCCTCTGCAAATAAGGAAGATCATGTTAGTATGGGAGCTATCGCTGCATTGAAATCATTGAAAATACTGGAAAATGTTCAGCGTGTCATATCTATTGAATTTATGACTGCAGCACAGGGTTTAGAATTTCACAAACCTTTGGAATCTTCACCTGGAATCAATGCTGCATATGCTGCTATAAGAGAAAAGGTGCCAAAACTGGAAAAAGACAGACCAATGTATGAAGACATGGAGAGACTATATTGTCTTGTAAGGGATGGAACTATTGTTCAATCCGTCGAACAATCAGTAGGCAAACTTGGATGAAAAAGCATCAAACTAAAACTTAAAGTAGAACCTGTTTTTTTAGGGTGATTGATTCATATGAGTATTGGAGCTAATCTAGCAGAATTTTTTAACAATCAATTGGAACAAGTTGGGATTAATACAAGCCCATTAATTGGTGAGGTTATTGTTTCGGTGATGATATTTGTAATATCAATTATTACTGGTTGGATTGTATATCACATTTTTGAGCGGTATTTTACAAGATGGGCAAAAAAAACAAAAACGACTTTAGATGACGAGGTACTTAAAAATATTAAGAAGCCAATTTATTTTTTTGTCTTGCTTGTTGGGGCATATTATAGCTTAGAATTTCTTAGCATCCTTAAACCATATTCAACAGAGTTAGCACGTATTTTTACAATCGCTGAGATCCTTTTGGTTACTTTCATCATAACACGAGTTATCAACGTTGTTGTTGTATGGTATTCCAAAAGAAGGGCCAAGAAAAAGATGAGCGAACATATTCTTTTTATTTTGAAGAAAATAATAAATGCTGCCATTTTTCTATTCGCTTTTTTAATAATTTTAGATGTGTTTGATGTTAATCTTTCAGGAGCCGTCGTAGGTTTAGGAGTTGGCGGTATAGCTATTGCGTTTGCATTGCAAAATGTTCTAAGTGATGCGTTTAGTGCATTCTCCATCTATTTTGACCGACCGTTTGAGATAGGGGACTTTATTATTGTTGGGGACTATGCTGGTACAGTTAAAAAAATTGGTATAAAATCTACTCGGGTGCAACTTCTTCAAGGTGAAGAACTTGTCTTAGCTAATTCAGTGTTAACTAATGAAAGTTTGAGAAACTTCAAGAAGTTGAGGAAACGAAGAATTGTATTCCATTTTGGCGTAACCTATGATACACCTATTGAAAAACTGAAAAAAATACCCGACATGGTAAGAAAAATTGTTGATAGTAACGAATTTGCTACAGTTGATAGGATCCATTTTAAAGAATTTGGCGATTTTAGTCTTAATTTCGAAATCGTCTATTACATGAACAGCAAAGACTATGCCAAATACATGGACACACAACAGGAGATAAATTTTGCAATAAAAGAAGCATTTGAGAAAGAAGGTATAGAAATGGCATTTCCAACGCAGACAATTTTCTTAAATAGGCAGAGTTGAAAAGGTCATTAAGAAATAATATTATAAGAAAGTTGCTTATTATGGCTGTAAAGTAGATCAGTTTAGCCCCGTTGTGTAGCGGTTAGCATAAGAGACTCTGGATCTCTAGGCACCAGTTCGAATCTGGTCGGGGCTGTACTCTTCTCTCGAAGGGTTTCCATGTGAAACAAGGGTTTTTGGGCTTTGATACTCGACAAAGAAATCAAAGATGCTTTATTGAAAGGGTATTCTGAATGAGATTCATCGTCGATTCAAATGAAATTATTTCTGCATCGGTAAAAGAAGGAATGACCAGAAAAATCGTCACATCTGATAGAATTGAGTTATGTGCAATTAAAAGCCGCTAAGTTAATAGTGATGAAATGTACCAATATCCCATTGCCAAAAGTTTAATTAAGTAGTTTAACAATAGTATTACCTGGTGGTTTAAATGATAACTAAAAATGTATTAGCAAAAGGTCAGATAGTAATCCCTAAAACAATCCGGGATCTTTTAGGGGTTAATGTAGGTGATAAAATGATAGTTGACGTTGAGAATGGGAAGATAATACTCTCAAAAAAACAGAATACGGTAGATGTGTTTTTAGAGGTATGCAAAAGAAGTCCAGGTAAAATTTCGATGAATGAAATTAAAAGAGAGTTAGCGAACAGATATGAGGAGGATTAGTTTTTGTATATTGATTCCAATATTTTCATTTTTGCCTCAACAGATAAGGGAAAATTGGGTCAAAATTGTAGGGAAATTATCAGGCTTATAAACAAACAAAAGATTGCCTGTGTGGCATCATTTCTTGTATTAGATGAAGTAATGTGGATTTTGAAGAAAAATGTTGGAAGAGATGGTGCTATCAAGATTACAAAGACTATGCTTTCAATGCCAATAAAATGGGTTGAGGTCGATAAATCGGTTATTATCAAAATGATAGATATTTTTGAAAAAACCACACTTGATCCAAGGGACGCCATTCACATCGCATCGATGAAAGAGTTGGGATTATCATCTATATTAAGTGAAGATAATGATTTTGATAAAATAGGTGGAATTGAGAGAATTGATGCATCAAAATGCATAAAAAAATACCTTTAGAATGGGGGTCTCTCTAGTACTCTTTGTTTTCTGCTGCTTGGAGCGTATAACAAGCATGGTGCATGGCTCGCTTCGTTGCATCTGTTCATCCAAATTTTTTTTATTCCACCACGAGAACTTAAGACGCCTCCCAAACGTTTTACAGTTTAGAATATGTTATGGGTGAAATTAAAAACATATGAGATACATAGTTCAAAAATCGGATATGAACAAAAGAGAAGTTGAACTTTTAGTTACAATTTGTCTTTTTACAGAAAAAGAAAAGAAAAGTTTTAGTAAGATGGGCAAATATCCAAAACAGCGTGAAAGTTCAAATGTTTCGTTTGAATTTTCTCCAGTTGGGTAGTCTTGAATCTGGTCAGGACTATCTGTGCATTTCCTGCTTATGTGCAAGAAAGGTGAGGTAATATGGATTCAAACAATCATCCTATCCTTGATTTCATCCGCGATATCATTAATGAAGACAATAAAATTAAAAAGTATGATGGCCGTGTACATACAAGATTTCCTCCAGAACCAAATGGCTACCTTCATATCGGCCATGCTAAATCCATCTGTCTTAACTTTGGTATCGCTGAGGAGTATAAAGGACTGTGCAACCTGCGATTCGACGACACCAATCCATCAAAGGAGGAGGAAGAATATGTACAATCAATCATCGAGGATGTTCGTTGGCTTGGATTTGACTGGGCGGATCGACTTTTTTTCGCCTCAGATTATTTTGATCAGATGTACGAATATGCAGTTCAGTTGGTGAAAGCCGGTAAGGCCTACGTGGACGACTTGAACGCTGAAGATATCAGTGAACGTCGTGGCACTCTAACTAGGCCAGGCAGAGACAGTCCATACAGGAATCGTCCTGTAGGGGAAAACCTAAATCTCTTGGAGCGAATGAAGGCCGGTGAGTTCGCTGACGGTGCAAAGGTACTACGCGCAAAAATTGACATGGCTCACCCTAATCTTAATATGCGCGATCCAGTGATTTATCGGGTATTGAAAGCCTCCCATCACCGTACCGGTGATAAATGGTGTATCTATCCTATGTATGACTGGGCTCATGGTCTAGAGGATTCTATCGAAGGCATCACTCATTCTATCTGTACTCTAGAATTCGAGAATCATCGTCCTCTCTATGACTGGTTCCTCGATAATCTTGGAGTTTATCACCCACAGCAAATTGAGTTTGCCCGTCTCAATCTTACCTACACTATAATGAGCAAGCGGATGCTTCTAGAGTTAGTGGAGGGTGGATATGTTAACGGATGGGACGATCCACGACTACCTACCATCAGTGGGATGCGGAGACGAGGCTATCCACCTACTGCAATTAGAAATTTTTGTAGTCGAATTGGTGTGGCCAAGGTCAATAGTATTATCGACATCGACTTCCTGGAGCATTTTGTTAGGGATAATCTGAACAGAACTGCTCCACGATTCATGGGTGTTCTACGTCCTCTAAAAGTTGTCATTGAGAACTATCCAAAGGATAAAGTAGAAGAACTTGAGGCTGTGAACAACCCAGAGGATCCCACGGCTGGGACACGGAAGGTTCCTTTCTCACGGGTTATATATATCGAACAGGGAGATTTCATGGAGGACCCGCCAAAGAAATTCTATCGTCTGACTCTTGGACGTGAAATCCGACTCAGGTATGCGTATTTTATGACTTGTACAGATGTGATTAAGGAGAATGGCAACGTGGTGGAACTCAGGTGTACTATAGACCCAGCAACTCGTGGCGGCGATGCCCCAGATGGGCGGAAGGTAAAGTCGACTATACACTGGGTTTCTGCTGATCATGTCCTCGATGCCGAGATCAGACTATATGACCGGCTGTTCACAGTGGAAAATCCCGCAGGACAAAAGAATGCTGATTTTAAGGATTTCTTGAACCCAAACTCTCTTGAGGTGCTCAATTCTTGCAAAGTTGAACCAGCCTTGCAGAAACTCAAACCATCAGATCGATTACAGTTAGAACGTCAAGGTTACTTTTGCATCGACCTAGATACAACTGGGGAGAAACTTGTTATCAACCGGACTGTGGGACTTAGAGATACCTGGGCCAAAATTCAGAAGCAACAGCAGAAAGACAAATAGTTCAGAAAGCAGAGTGTGGAACTAATTCACGTGCTGATCAAGGTAAAAATTGATAATGAGTATATGGTGTAGAAGTCAGTCATCATAGACCCTGAATATTCGAATTCCAGTTTAAATCTTTAATGTAACACGAATTTACTAGTAAAAAACGTGTTTTAGTTAGGTTTTAATTAGCGTATTATATTACATTTTTAGAGGCATGAATTCAATGGTAGAAAATATGTCAAAATCAAATGATGAAGTCCTTGGTAAATTTATAATAAGTATTACAAACAAATACCAGCCCAATACAGTTGATAACTATAGGAGTCTTCTAAAAACTT
>CAZXHI010000129.1:0-5376 GCA_964640555.1 uncultured Thermoplasmatales archaeon
TGTCGCACCAGTAGAAGAAAAATATTGTATGGAAAAATATGGTAAAGCATATGAGGAGTATATTGAAAGAACACCGAGATGGATAGGATTATCAAAATCTGCAAAAAAGTAATAAAATGTAATAAAAATCTTATTCATCAATATCATAATCAGCAAGTAATAATGTTATAAGTGAATTAGTGCAGGGGAAGAATTTGAACACCATTTCACCGGTGAAAAATATAAATCGAGATCACTAGTAATACAATATCAGTAGATGCAAAATTATTATATACTCTCAATGATTTTAGTATGGTGAGGTATTATTATTGAATTTGAAAATCATAACCTATCTTGGATTAAGCTTAATTATTATATGTTCTTCTTTAAATATTAGTGCTCTTCTTCCAAAGAGTATCACTGATGATATCTGGGCAGATGGTAAGTTTGAAGGAATCATCAAAATTGAAGAATCAACTGGTAATATAACTGGAATGATGAATCTTGGTCGGGACTCGACAAAAGGCGTGTTCAAAGCGACAATACAAATTGGTGATGTGACCTTTGAAGCAAAAGGCTGGTTCAGAGAACCATTACTTTTTGGTTTTTTTAAGAAAGGATCTATTTCGATTCCTATTTTTGGCGATATTGTTCTTCAACGTTCATCATTCGAGGCTAATTTAATCGTACCAAATTGTTCTATTGAAGCAACGTATCTAGCATCATATTTACCTCCTATATCTGGTGAGTATGGTATCGGAGTTAAAGAGTATCATCTTATTGATGAGTCTCGGGAGGAGGTTTTGACTGATGATCCAGTTGATCATCGTGAGTTTATGCTCAAGGTGTGGTATCCAACTGATTATGATGTTGAAGGTGAGTGGTATGAGTATATGCCTGAGATTATGTTTGCATGGTTGATAGGACGTGCACCAATACCGTTACCGGGAGTTTCAGAAACCGCCTATAAGGATGTGATGCCACATGGTAAAGTTGACGTTCCAATTTCTGTTAATACAGGACCTTTTCCAGTTGTGTTATTCGCCCATGGTCTTGACGGGACAATTGAGATATATAGCTCATTTATTGAAGAGTTAGTGTCAAGAGGATATGTAGTTCTTTCGATGAATCATCCATATGTTGCAGGGGTAGTGGAGTTTCCAGATGGTCGAACGGTGTATCATCAAGATGTTTCATGGCAGAATGATTCTGAGTATGCTGATAAAGCATTTCGGACAATTATTGAGGATGCAAAGTATGCCCTTGATTATGTTGAATTTTTAAATGCTCCTAATATGATATTTGATGGGCGTCTAGATATGGAACATGTTGGAATGTATGGGCATTCCTTTGGTGGTGCATCGACTTCAGTGTGTTGTGCTGAGGATACTCGTATTGATTGCGGCCTTACCCTTGATGGAGTAATCTATGGAGATTGGTTGCCTGCTGGAGTTACTAAACCATTCTTTATGATGACAGCGGATGGTAGACTTAATACAACAGGTGTAGAGTATATCTGGGAAAAAGAAGAGTCTAATGTATATAAGATGAGTATCATTGGTTCTACGCATTATGGATATACTGATGTTGGTCTATTATTATCTCATATGCTACCGTTAATCCCTCAAGAATTGTTAAATTTTGGAACGGTGGATGCTAAAGTAATGACGGAAATCGTCCGGTTGTTCATTGTAGGGTTCTTCGATGTTTATCTGAAATCTGAACCAGTACACGGAATCATTGACCTTGCTGAAGAATTTGATTTATATATACAGTTTGATTATAAATAAAGAAATACTTTATAATTGAAATCAGATATATAACAAAGGGATATAATTTTCTTGCTGGTAGATTAATACTAATTTACCGACAAATCCAAGCGGAAGTCTTTTTTAACAAAAAAAGGATTTTTATAATCTTGAAATGCGAATGGTCGACTATCTTAATTATTTGGAATCCTTCCGTCTGGATTTGAACCGTTTACAAGTAAATACTAGTTCAAATAATTTTATTATTAAATCATTATAATAATATGTAGGGTAAGGGATTCGAACACCAGTTTACAGATTGAAAGACATGTTGTATGAATTATAAATTAACCAAGGGATTTAAAGTATTAACACGTAAGCCCTTCGGCGGCTTGCAGAAGGATTTTTCTCATGTTGAACACGTCAAAAACACCATTTTTAGTGTGGGGGCTTTGAACCCCTAAAACATCAATTTCGGTATGCGTTTGTTACCAGCATAATCAGCAAGTAATAATGATACAAATGTAAAATTATATAAGTTATTTTTAGTTGATAATAATGAGGTATGAGAAGATGGAAGAAAAGAGTAACCGTAGCTGCGGAGAGTTTTGGCCGCGGAAAATTATGGAACACTGGAAAGCATTTACGGTCTTTATTATTGGTTGTGTATTTGCTATCGTTGGAGCGATTCTGGTTCTTTTTTGGTTAATTGAGACTTCTTCAATTGGAGCTATGGGTACCGCAACCATTGGAGAATGGACCTTAGCGTGGATTTGGGAATTTTTCATATTTCTCATATTGTGGGAGTTATTGATTGTAGGGATACCTGTTGCGATTGCTTTTGGAGTGGGGTGGTATTTATTTTGGAATAGATTATCAGCTGAGGAAAAAGCGGAGTTTAAAGCTAGAGATAAAAAGAAACATCGTGGATCATCTGCTGGTGGGGGTTTTGGGTTAGCTATGTTCATTGCGTTTTCGATTTATATGTATTTCAAAGGAGATTTTTTCACTCCTTTTGGAGATTATCCTTATTCATATTGGGTATATTCCTGGTTCCAAGCTTTGGGCTGGTTGCTTGTCATTTGTGGTATCCCAGCAGCAATAATTCTGACCGTTGTATATTTAAAAATATGGCGTAAAAAGTAATAGTAAAGTAATATATTAAGCAAAAAATCAGAGCTACAAAATTAGTTTATCCAAGCCATCGCCATACTTTATCATATATAGAGAAAACTTTTTTCAATCCATCAAATATTAAATCAATCAATTCATCGACTTTACTTCTTTCTCAAAAGTCATATTAGACGGCTTCTTTACAACCTGATTTTCCGAAAGACAGATATTTTCATCCTATCCATCAACATCATAATCAGCAAGTAATAATGCTACAAGTGAAAAATAATACTTACATCAAACATTCTTATAGATATTTAAATGTGTTAACTATACCTTATTTAAGGTGATATAAAAATGGATAAAATTAAGATTCAAAAATTCAAACCAGTAAAACTTGCATATATCGAACATATTGGTAAATATGATGAGGTACCCTATGATAAATATGTTCCAAGACTCTATGAATGGGCAAAAGAAAAGAAGGTACGACCTGGGTTCAAGAATATCAATGTGTTTCATGATGACCCTCAGCAGAAAAATCCATCGGAATGTAAATGTTGGATCGGTATTCCAATAAAAGGAAATGCAACTTCTGATGAAGAGGTTAAGATTGAAGATATTGATGAGATGGAAGTTGCAATGATGAAATTTAAAGGACCTGGTAGTGGATATAAAGATGCTTATAGAAAAATTGGTGATTGGATGACTGAACATGGGTATGATTGGAATGGCCCAAGTTTTGAAGTATGTTCAAAAAAACCAAAGATGGTTAATGGTGAAATGATACTATCAACAACAATTCATGTACCAATTAAGAAAATATAAATTGATGGATATGATAAAAAATGGTTTCTCTAAGGAGTTGATTGCTCCCTGTGGTATGAACTGCAGGATTTGCCTTGGTTATTTTGGGTATACTTCAGCAGGAAAACGAAGAAAAAGCATATGCATCGGGTGCATACCCAGTGGTAAAGGGTGTGCCTGGATAAAAAAATACTGTAAAAAACTTCTAAAAAATGAAATAGAATTTTGTTATGAATGCAGTGATTTTCCTTGTAAACATTTAAAAAAACTTGATAGTAGATATCGTGAAAGATATGCTATGAGTATGATAGAAAATCTTGAATACATTCGTGATAATGGAATGGATGATTTTCTCACACAACAGGAGAAAAAGTATAAATGTCCTGAATGTGGTGGGATAATATGTGTCCATAATGGAATATGTTATTCTTGTGAAAATTCTAAGGAAGATAAATAATTATCATTTAATATGAATTATTGATTGTGGTGGAAGATGGATAAGCAGGTTAAAGAGTATATAGAGAAACAAGAATCACCTCAGAAGGAGATTATACGCAAATTGAGAAGGATTTTTCTTAAAACATTACCAAATTGTAAAGAAAAAATGACGTGGGGTGTAGTCGTTTTTGGAGAGGATAAGTTCTATATTGCATCAATGAAGAATCGTGTGCATGTAGGTTTTGCTATTACGGGTCTTTCAAAAGAAGAAATCAAGTTATTTGAAGGGAATGGAAAAACTATGAGGCATATTAAGATTCATTCATTGGATGATATTGATGAGAAGAAACTTGTTCAACTTATAAATATGGTAGATAAAAAATCAACCTGTATACAACACTGAGGAATAACATATGGAAGGATTTCATGAACATATGATTGAATATAAAAAACAGATGCAGAAAGGTATCTTTATTGAGGCGTATAGAGGATTGATGGAATATATCATGGATTTGAGAACTCAATTTCAAAAGAAATATCCTGATTATTTCGTATCAGGGAGTATTTATCAGGGATATATGGATATGACATATTTTTCCTTCTTTCCAGAATCATTAAAACGTCGAAAATTGAAAATTGGGATAGTTTTTATTCATGACACATGTAGATTTGAAGTTTGGTTATTTGGATATAATAAACAGATTCAAACAGAATACTGGAAATTGTTTAAAGAAAACAATTGGAATAAATATCACATTGTATCAACGACAAAAGGTGTTGATTCTATTATAGACTACATCTTAATTGATAAACCAGATTTTAGTGATTTAGAAGATTTAACAAAGCAAATAGAGATAGGGACATTGAAATTTATTGAGGATGTTGAGAACTTCTTATCTAAACATTAAAACTGACCCTGTTGCTATGTTAATTATCTTCATAAAATCAGCAAATAAGAATGCTACAAGTGAATTAATTCATGGGGAGGGATTTGAACACCAGTTTACAGATTGAAAGATATGTTGTGGGAATTATAAATTAAACTGGGGCTTTTAATCTATACACCGTACGCCCTTCGGCGGCTTGCCCAGGAGTAATTCCACTATTTTTACCAGTAAAAACGTATTCAAATCTCGTCTTGTCTGATGGATGTGAGAATGATTGGATTTATAAATCTTTAAACCTTTCAAAGATAAGATTATAAGATAGGAGACATTAAAATGAATTTAATTTGGGGAGCAATTCTTGTCAGCGTCACCTTAAAATGTTGGATTGGGCAGATTATTATTGC
>CAZXHI010000130.1:0-4478 GCA_964640555.1 uncultured Thermoplasmatales archaeon
CAGCCTTTGAGGATGAGGTGAATTGGAGGAAGCGAAAACGACTTCAATTATTGGAAGAAGATGACTTTCAAAGAACAAGATTTTCTTAGAGCAAATGGGTAAGTTTTGTAAATAACGCTATGACCTAAGAAATTGAGATAAACGAAATATTAAGGACGATTATATCATCGAAATATCTTTTAATGAGGAAAAAGAATATGGTAGATTGTAACGAATGTGATAAGAAATTAGGCATACTGAAAGGGTATAGTCACCCCGCATTAGGAAAAAGATTTTTGGTTTGTGGAAAATGTTATATTAAAGTAGAAGAAGATATGATAAGATGGAGCAAGTTTTGTCGTTCAGATTTATTCAACGTAGACTCACCCAAGAGTAACATCAAAGAGGCATGGAATAAACATTTATCAAATAACCCTCTTTCACAAAAATGGTTTAACAATCTTTGGATTAGATTTGGATGATCCTTCCCGATGTGAGCATGCCTTTTTTTCTTTTTATTGTAACATTAAATTTTTTATTTATTCAAGTTAATAAGTTTAACAATTTTATCTTTTTTGGAGATGTTCGGTGATCTGAAGTTAAATCCATTTAATACTTTTTCTTCTATGGCCATAAGGAAACAAAGAGAATTTGTGGAGAACATTCCTAAAAAAATATTATCGCCCTTAGGTCAATAATATATATCATATTTTCTCGTGGTATGCAAGTAGATAGCACATTTTGCAGAATCTATAAACATGAAGCACAACTATTGTCAGATTTTTTGAAATATTGTTTCACTATTAGCCATTAACAACCTTCAGAATTTCTTCCCCGTATTTCGCCATTCTTGCAGGACCTAGGCCATGTATCTCTTCTAGTTCATCGGATTTCAGCGGCATTTTCTGTGCAATATCTATCAGTGTACGATCAGGCATTATGATATAAGCTGGAACGTCTTGTTCCTTGCTTAGATGCCGCCTCCACTCTTTAAGTCTCGTAATCACATCTTTTGATAGATCCATACTGGTTTCAACATTATCTTTTTGCTGTAATGTTATTTCTTTTTCTTCTATCATCTTTTTCATGTTTTTTGATATGAAATAGGTTGATTTGTTCCCTGAGTATGTTAGATACAGACTGTTTTTTGCCCTGCTCATTGCAACATAAAACAGTCTTCTTTCCTCTTCTTCTTTGTCATATTCATCTACTTTCACCATTTCTATTACTGGATGTTCGCTTCCCTTGCACGGAAAATTAATACCATTGCACCCAACGACAAAAACCAGTTTCGCCTCCATTCCCTTGATTGCATGTATTGTTGCAAGTGTTACCTCATTTTTTCTTGCTGTAACGCTTTTTCTTATTTCATCACTTCTTACAACGTGTTTTATTCCCCGTGCCTTCATTGGCTGCGACAACTCGTTTAATTGTCTATTGGTTCTTGCAAGTACAAAGATTTCATTACTTGGAATATCAGATTCTACTATTTTTTGTATTACAAATCTAAATTCTTCATCTTCTGATTTGAATTTTAGAAGATTAATATCCTTCTCCCCACCAATTGACGACTGCAAGTCTGCCAGTCGCATATTCTTGATAGAGCTGTTTATTAAATCCACTATATGGCTAGTTGAGCGGTAATTCTTTGTAAGTGTAATTATGTCACAATTGGGATACTTTTCCTCAAAATTCAAAATATATCGTATGTCCGACCCCCTCCACCCATATATCGACTGTCTTGGATCACCTACACAAAATAAATTTTCTGGGGAGAGAAGATCAACAAGTTTTATCTGTGTTGAATTAACATCCTGGTACTCGTCAATAAGCACATGGTCAAACCTAGGTATTAGCTCTTCGTGTTTTTCAAAAAGACGTAGTGCGTCAAGTAGCTGGTCTGCAAAATCCCTAAGGCCATATCTTCGCATATATGCTTCAATATAATTGCAAACTCCTATGACCAGTTTTACACTTTTTTCATGTTTTATACCGCTGGTTTCAAAAGATGATTCTAGAATTTTTTTGTTTTTGAATTTGAAGTAATCTCTAATGAAGAAACAGTCATTTCTGAATATGTTTGCCAATTGTTCATCCGTTTTTCCTTTTCTTTGAGCTTCACTAAAGTACACATCTGCTGCCTTATTCATATCCATATTCACTTTAGATAAAGCCTTGTTAATCATCACTATCTTATCTTTATAGCTAATAACTCTAACTGGCTTGTCATAGACCAAATGATTATGTTGCCTCAAAATCTTCTCACAGAATGAATTGAATGTTTCAACCATCACTTGACTTAGATGACCTACTTTTGACAGTCTTGCCATCATTTCCTGTCTTGCTTTTCTGGTAAATGTTATTGCCAGTATCTTCCCCGGATCAACAGAACAGTACTTCACCATAAACTCTATTCTCTTCGTGAGCACCGTTGTTTTCCCCGATCCAGCTCCTGCTATGCATAATGTGTGAGTCTTACTGCTGGTTATTGCCTTCTTTTGCTCATCATTAAACTTCGAAAGAAAATCAGAATAGTTCTCAAACAATTTTTTGTCTTCTTCTGTTATTTTCGTTTCTGTATCTCTAAAATTAAATGCTAACTTTCGTTTATATAGTGAAGGGTTCTCTATCTCTTTTTTTCCTTTTACACTCAATTCCATCATTTTCCAACGCTTGTTTTTATTTACAGAATTGACTTTGATCATGTCATTTAGAATAAGATTATTTATCATGCTAGTTAACTCGTCTTTCTCATAAGCCAGACTTCCAAAATTTTTCCTGAGATGCAGTTTGTTTCTTACAATAGATTTATTCTTTCTGTCACCTTGTAGAAAATCTATTAATAGTTTCTTTCCAACACCAAAAGGTATCTCATTTAATGCCTTCAGTACAAATAGATAATCTAGATCTTTTCCAACAGCATCTTTGTTTTTTTCTGGCGTGATATCCTTTTCTTTTGCAGGTAAAACCAGTTTTCCGTCTTCGAACCTTGCAAGTCTAAGTATTTTGTTTTTACCTTTGGTTTCACTCATGTAACATCAACCATCTGTTTTCGTTATGTTTCTACCCCTTAATATCTAATCTACATGGTCTAAATAAATTACAATGCATGTTTTCAAAGAAACATGATAGGTTCAAACAGCTTCTCTTCCGCTTAGCAGTAATTTTCCCTTATCTGAAATATGTACTGTTTTTGACTTTCCCTGTTTTTTTATGAAAATTAAACCCCTATCGTCAAGCATGTTCAGCCGCTTGGCAGTCGTCACCTTGGAGATTGAAAATTCTTGACTGATTTTCTTAAATGAAACCAATACATTGTTTTTATTTTGTTTATCTATAAATGTAAGAACACCATATACTTGATCGTCAAGCTCTACAGCATCTATTCTTTGGCTTGGCAACGGTTTTAATTCTTCTTCTATAAATGCCAGTTGATTCGCATTTAAAATATCGGAATTTACTCGCATTAACAAAATAGCATTATGCGTCGAAATTATGTTGTTGATTTCATATAATGATTTTACAAACACTTCAAACGAAAAATTAGTGAGAAGATAATCGACTCTATCAATCAATACCACCGGTTTAGATTTTTTTGCCACAAATTCTTTTATCTTAGCCGTTAATTCGCCAAGACTGGAAACATTCTCAAATCCTTCATATCTGTCCCGACTAAACATTATTACTTTTGCATCTACTGCTTGAAACATACTTTGTATGACGTTAGGGTTGTCTCTTGTGATAAATAAACCATCAGAACCCGATAATGCTAAATCCACTAGCAGATTTAATGCATATGTGTTACTTTTATCGGTGATCAAATAGCTGTTTCCTTGTAGTAACTTTCCATGCATTTCGCTATCCTGCGTTATTTCTTTTCCTACAAAAAGAACACCCGTCTGGTTTGCACCATTCTCCCTGACAATTGATCCAGATGTCCTCACCAGTTTTTTTGCACCCGTCTTTGATCTTAATATCAACTCATTAAATGGGATTTTAACTCCATTTTGAATATTTTTTATATTGTCTTGTAAATCTTTCGAATTTAAAAATACATCCAAAGAGTTTATTGATCTGCGAAGAATTTTCCTCTTTTTGTACCCTGTTAAACGCTCTGCAGTTTTATTCCACGTTGATACCTTGTAATTCATATCTACTACCAACATGAATTCAGATGCGCTATCGATGACATTGTCCAGATGATCTTTTGTTCTCTTGATTTCCTCTTCTGCTTTGTTGTGTTCAGTAATTTCAATCTGCAATACTTCATTGATCCCAGACAGTTCTGCAGTACGCTCCTTGACGCGTTTTTCCAACTCATCATGAGCTCTCAGAAGTGAGTCCTCTGAATTCTTACGCTCAGTGATATCTCTAGAAATTACCTGTATGCCCTTCCTACCATCTGAAGTAAAAATAGGAACAAAACTATTGTGAAAATACCTTTCGTCTCTTTCATCGTCATTTTCTTGAATTTCGCCTGTTTCAAGGGCTTTTCTCGC
>CAZXHI010000131.1:0-1585 GCA_964640555.1 uncultured Thermoplasmatales archaeon
TTATCAAATTATACCTGTAGAAAACGGCATGAAGTGCCTTGAACTTTTGGAAAATAATCAGATTCCGGATCTTATCTTATTGGACGTTATGATGCCCGAGATGACAGGTTGGGAAACTTACGATAGAATAAAAGAAAATGAGGCATGGAGAAAAATACCTATAGTTTTTCTAACTGCAAGAACGGACAGAATCGCCAAAGATGCAGGAGATTTTTTAGCTGAAGATTATATCGAGAAACCTGCTAAAATCCCAGAGCTTAAACAAAGACTTGATAATATTTTAAAGAAACGATTAAGTTATCACTCTTGATGAATAAAATATTAGAAAACATTGAATTGAAGATTAAGTTTAGGGCTTTCTATATGGATAGTTATTTACTGATTTTTGTCAATTTTTCTATCTAAGCTTTCTGGATAATTTTTTCTTTGAGCCTTTTACACCATCTTCCTCATCAAGGTAGATGTATCTAGCTTTGAAAATAACAACAAATAGCATCGTCGATGATGATGCGATAATTCCTATATTCAATATCCATGGCATTTCTGGCACTTCTTCAACGTAAGACGCAGAGGACTCAACAAGCTCACTACCAACTACAGCGAATGTCGATAATCCTGGCGTCTCTGCTTCGTAGTATATGTAGGTGTCATCTTCACTAAGGAGCTTTGTAGTAAGAGTCTGCCATTCATCATGATATCTCTTTAAAATTACTGTTTCTTTATCTATGTTGTTTTCATTAATCCATGTTCTTGCTACTTTGAATTCGAATTTCATTGACTCCGTTTTGTTTTCTCCAACATAACCTTCATCTGAAATAAGTTTTATATCTAGATATACGTAAATGGTCTGGTTTATTATTGTTGGTTCCTCAATTATATCTTCTGGCTTGCCTTCGATTTTAGTAACTGACAATTTTACTTCACCTAAATCTGCTGAAGGGGTAAAATCTACACTACAGATACTCACCTTTTCCGAGTTTTCTGTGGTGATTTTTTTTCTTTCACCTTTTGAAATATTACCCAATTCTCTTTCTACTTTGCTTACTATTATCTCTAAAGTATCATCGTCATCACCGTTGTCATCATAGGTTTTATATTTGGTTTCATCTATGAGTTCTATGGTTTTATCTTCGGGTTCTTCTTTGGGTTCAACTGACTGTTCTGACTTTGTTTCTATAATCTCTTCTTCTGGTTTTTCTTCTTCGAGTTCTTCTTTGGGTTCATCTATGAGTTCTATGGTTTTATCTTCGGGTTCTTCTTTGGGTTCAACACCTGATAGTTCTAGATTATCTCCAGCGCCTACCGTTGCCATAAAGATCATAGAAAACGACATCAACAGTATCAAAACCACGATATAACCACTTAAAAATTTCTTAATTAATCCACCCTTAGCGATATATTCTATTTTTTTATCAAACCTCAACCACATCTTTCTACCTCAAAGATATGCCATTTCACAGCATGTTATATTCTATCTCTGATGGTATTTAAAACTGTTGCGTAAAAATGTCAATATGGCAAAACATCACTTCTAGAAATGATCCGCATTTGAAAAGCAAACTGAAAAAAGAGTTATCATACATTT
>CAZXHI010000132.1:0-7085 GCA_964640555.1 uncultured Thermoplasmatales archaeon
GTCTATATCATATTCAATAAACGTTGAACTGTTATGAATCTCACCCAAAAAATAATCAAGGTGATGAGGTCCAAATGTAACCATATACGAAAAATTCTCCTCTAGTACAATATCTCCCACAACACACATTTTTATAAACAACTGATTTTCTACTATTTCATAACCTATCTCAGTTATGTCAACGTTTGGCCTGTCATCAATTTCAATTATAGTCTCATCATCTTCAAAATAAAAATGAATCACATCACCAGTATAATCTGCTATTAACTGGGCATTTGCAAGAGGTAATGTTGTAAACAAAATCATCAAACATACAGAGATAACTGTTATTTTCCTTTTCAATTAGTTCTCCCCGTTACATGTAATACAGTAGCACACCTTAAAGTTTTCTATAAGGATAAATATTGCAACAATAGATACATTATTTCAGCATTCTATGATGTTTATGGCATGTATTTCTTTCTACATAGTAAAAGAGTCCAACTATGGCCAAGGGATAATATCCGGAGCACAACCTAATTCAAAATAAATTATAAATAAAATCAGTGACTGAAAATGCATCAAACCCATTTATATAAATACCTTTCGGTCATGTTTTTATGTTTTTGCCCGTTTTTCAGCAAAATCAGGCGTTTTCGTGAAAAGTTTTATTTCAAATTCCAAAAAAGTATGATGAAGCCCAAAATTCCAATCGAGATTGAAAAACTAGAGTCATCTCATAATTAAAGATGATTTAGTAAACATATCAAAATCTATTCTTTTGTTAGTTTTATCGATGACAACACAAGCATTAATTTTAGGTTGAAAATCCTAATTCCTAAAGGTAATCTTAAACCCATGTTTCAATAGATTCTCTAAATATTTCTCCAGCCTCTTTAATTACTTTGTCATCCACCGGTGCAAACGAAGCCCTAGCAATTGCTAAAGGTATTCTTCGGATATAATCGGCCATTCGGAGGTCTCTTCGCAGATTTGTATAATAATACTTTTCAACGATCTCATTTACATCATCAATGTATTTTCCTACTGCCTTATCTGAAGCAGTTATTTTTGGCTCATAGGTTCTAGACAGCCTCATCCATTGATCATAATAATCATGTTTTTCTTTTATTTCCCCGCCACCATAAAATTTCTTACGGAAAAGACTTAATCTATCATCTTTGCTAATATTTTGTACTTTAACAATAAGTGCACATCTACTTACAAGAAGTGGGGAGAGCCCAATGTCTGAGAGAGCTTTTTTCCCAAACACCTTTGATCTAGGATTTGCAAATGAGATCATGATGAACTCGCTTACAATGTTTTGATGAAGTTTTGCGGAATGTACACTACATTTACCATTTGAAAGCAGCTCATAGCAGTACTCTATATCGTCTCCCGGAATTTTATCAAATTCATCAATCAAAACCAGTTTTTCATGCGAATGTGGCAGTGCACCTAAATCCCCAGTTCCAAGATTACATACAAGCCCAGATCTCGTAGTGTTTGCACCGATATTTGTGATGTCGGAGAATCGATCACCGATTATCTCCTTTGCCATCGTTTTACTGCTACCCGGTTCCCCAATAATTAAAGAATGAACTGGCTCGCGGAATGTGGAAAACATACTAGTTACAATAACTTTTTTCATTATGTCATTGCCATGTATTTCTTGAAAGACATTCTGCCAGAAACCTTTAAAACCTCTCTCTTTTGCAAACTCTATAAGTTCTTCATCTGGTAGATATATCCCACATTTTTCGCGTTCCTCCGCCCTTTTAGATTCTATAACTTCCTGAAGACCTTCTGCCTTACTTATAACCTTATTAAAAGCTTGTGAATTTCGGGTGAGTTTCAAGATGTTATCATCAGTTTTTAAGGATGCATTACCCCATCCTGCTGCATAGACATCCAATGCATTTAAAACTGATTTGATAACTGCCCGATCTGTTCTTTTAACTTCCACTTCAATAAGATCTTCATCTACTATTCTTACATCTGTTATATTTTCGTTTGCCAGAATGTTTCGTGCTCTTTGTATAAGCATATTACCCTTACTATTACCCATTCCCAGTGAAGTAACGGACATTATCGCAATTTGTTCTAGCTTTGTTATTCCCATGCTTTCTAATTTTTTCCTATCGGAAGGAATAACCCCCAATAAACTTAGATCGTCTTCCATAACTTAACACGCGACCAAGGGCTATCCCCTCTCATGATTAAAACTTTGTGTTAACCAAATAAGAGGCGGTTTTCCAAAAAACATAGTTGCTTTTGTTTATCATCATCACAGGGGAAAAAGCGAGTTTAATGGTTTTGTAAAAAACAGAATTAATGCTAAAATTTGACAGGCGGCACATATTTTATAAAATACTAAAAATATTATATACCTTCACATATATGTATAAATTTGTGGAGAACGCACAAAATGAAAAAAATATGTAAGAAAAAATTGTTGATGAAAATTAAGAATCTTAAAGGAATCTGGTTTCATATTATAGGCATTGCCTGTTTAATTTGGTTTTTAATAAGAGTTGTACCCGCACCTCATAGGTCCCAGTATCCTTGTCAGCAAATTTCCATTCCTATTGCAGTAGGATATATTGCTTTTTGGAGTGTCTTATTTCATGGGCTTTTGAGATGGATACGAAAGGTGAAATTACGAACTTCGGCAGTCTTATCAGCAATTTCAGTCGTTTTTATCATAATTTTCACAGTTACAGGAATAGTATTTGCCGATAATTACTTCAATTATGGCTCTTCATCAGAACCATGGGACCCAATACCTAAAGCTCCCATTGGAACCCCTCAGGGCGTTAACCCTGGAAGAGTTGTATGGATATGGAACCCAGATGCTACAGAGTCAAATCTGAATGGATATTGGTGGAAAACAGAAAATAATAATCAAATGGTTATCGATCAGATGTTCTCCTCAGGGCTACAGGGTTTGACAGGAGCGGAAGATAACTATACTGCTTGGGATAGTTTATTCAAATATTTTAATCAGGTTCATGGTTATGATGAAGTGGGCTATCGGACGGGTGAAAAGATAGCCATTAAAGTAAACTTGAATAATTGCTGGGACTATTATATTGATCCTTATACAGCGAAAGATAACGATAGAGATGCTAGCCCATATGTATTAAAAGCACTTTTAAGACAGCTTGTAAGCACTGTAGGTATTTCTCAAGAAGATATCACAGTATACGATGCATCACGCCCAATGGCAAACTGGTTTTACAATCGCGTGTACTATGAAACATATCCTGCAATACCCTTGGTACCAGAATTTCCAGATATTAACTACGTCGATGCAAATGGCGGAGCTCAGGGACGTCAAAAGGTAGAGGCAAGCACAGAAAGAATTTACTTTGCTGATGGTACCGGGCTTTATAGAACCCTTCCCACATGTGTAGTTGATTCAAAATACATAATAAACATGCCTCTTCTTAAGAGACATCCGCTCAACAACGGTAATGGTGTCACATTATCTGGAAAAAATATGTTTGGCACTTGGATTGAACCAGTTGCAAAAATTCATTCATACCATGAATCGGGTCACATCCTTGGAAATCCTGCACCGCAGACAGATCTACTAGCCCATGCACATATTGGAGGGAAAACTCTGTTGTACGTTGGAGATGGCACGTATGCAACTCTAGTGGACCATAGCAATATCGGTAAATCCCAGATGTATCCTTTCAACAATGATTGGACAAACAGTCTTTTCCTTTCACAAGATCCAGTCGCAATTGATTCTGTAATGTATGATTTTATTCATGCTGAAGGTACCAACCCAAGTGAGGGATCGCAAAACTACCTACATCAGGCAGCAGATCCTCCATCTGGCATATATGATCCTGAAAACGACGGCATTTATCTTTCTGATAGTCTCGGTGTGCATGAACATTGGGATACAACCGTTGATATATTCTCATCTAATCGATATTCTGGTCCATCTAATAATGGAATTGATTTCATGTCACACGGCGAAGAATATGCCCATCCTGCAATCATTATAACAAAACCAGTAGAAAATTATCTATATTTTTCGGGACGGGAGACAATCCATCTGCCAATGACATTAATAATAGGAACCATCGACGTAAAAGCAAAGATAAACGGCTTATCTGAAGATATTGAAAAAGTAGAATTCTACGTCGACAGTAAACTGCAAGCTACTGACTATGAGGAACCATATATATGGTCTTGGGATAAACCAACTTTTCTCAAGCACACATTAAGTGCAACTGCTTATCACAATACTGAAAATATCCCAAGCGATGATGTTATAGTATGGAAGTTTTTCTGATCATTACACTTCCTACCTCATTTTCTATTCCAAATTAACCTCAACAAATTTTCCTACGGCATACCAACACCATACGAATTTATAAGGTAAAACCAGGTAATATTAAAGTATCTTAAACCATACATTAAACGGACTAAAAAGAAAATGAATGAGAATAAAAAGAAAGCAATAATAGTTACACTTTCCGATGATGTTTCTGAGATGGAACAGTTAGCTGATTCCTTGAATTACCGTATCGTTGAAACGTTCATTCAGCATAGAGAACTCCCTGATGTCAACAGTTATGTTGGTTTTGGCAAGGTTGAGGAAATAAAGGAATTTATCGATAATTATGACGAAGACGTCGATTTGATTATTGTCGATGGTGAGTTGAAGCCCTCACAGTGGTTCACCCTTGAAAAAAGATTAAATGTAGAAGTATATGATCGAGTGAGGCTTATTTTAGCAATATTTAAAGAGAGGGCAGACAGAAAAGAGGCAAGACTCCAGGTTAAATTGGCTGAACTCCAGTATGAAAAGCCATTTGTGCGTGAACTCATTCATCGTGCACGAAATGGTGAACATCCTGGCCTTATGGCTGGTGGAGAGTACCAAGTTGATGATTATTTCGAGATGATTAAAAAACAAATTAAAAAAATAAGAGAGAACCTGGAAAAAATCCGTGATGAAAGGGAGGTACGTAGAAGACATAGGCATACTAGTGGTTTTTATCTGATCTCACTAGCAGGATATACAAATGCTGGTAAAAGTAGTCTTTTGAATATATTGTCCGGTGAAGAGGTAAAGGTTGAAGGGAAGCTTTTTTCCACACTTTCTACAACCACACGTAAGATACATAGCAAAAATTTACCGATTTTACTTACAGACACGGTTGGTTTTATTCAGAATCTCCCTACCGAGATTATTGATGCATTTCATTCTACTCTTGAAGAGATAGAAGTCGCGGATGTTATTCTTCTGGTTGCAGATGCAAGCGAAGAAATTGAGATTGTTGAAAAGAAACTTAGAATATCCGTAGATGAGCTAGTTGAAATAGGTGTGACCTCACCCGTTATAATCATTCTGAATAAGATCGATCTGACCTCTGATGAGAATCTTGACGAAATAGTAGAATATCTACAAAAATTAGGTTTAACAAATAACAGAAAAGTTATTCCTATTTCTGTAAAAAATAGGAAAAATGTAGATTTACTGTTGAATGCAACATATGAACTGCTGCCACAATTAGCCAAAATTAAGATGAGAATGCCAATCAACGAAAAAACACAATCTTTTATATCATGGATTTATGAGAAAGCATATATCTCTGAAATTTCATATAAAGATTGTGTAACGCTTTCTGTTGAATGCAACACCAAAATAAGGGATAAAATAGTTTCTAAATGTCGGGATTTTGGGGGGCTTGTCATAAACTAAGAAATCTCCCTCCAAGACAGACCATCTGAAAGCAATAATCAGCACATTATAATATATATCGATTCAAGGAAAATAAGCATTTACTATCTACAAGTTAATGATTTGCAAGAAATAAATCATTTAAAAGAATTTTTTAGAACACTGAATCATACAAAATATCCTCCTTTGTAATATTATACAATATTATAGAATAATTTAAATACTTATTATCACATTCTTATTATTGAAAAAACTGTTGTCATAGTTGAGGAGGCAAGAATATTATGCATAATAAAAAAAACTTTAAGTTAGGAAAGAAGGCCATTATTATTGGAGCGATAGTTGTAGCATTATTATTTGTATCTTCTGCAACAGCAGTACCCCAGACCCATGGATCAATCGTTGTTGAAAAATTGGATAAAATTGAAAAAGTAAAAACAATTTCTAGTATTTTATCTGAAACGATAGACATCAAAAATCTTGATTCTGATGAAGTAATGATCGACTCGGTTTTTATGCTAGCTGCAGTAACCGAGCAGATAATTTCCATGGCCAGAAATCCAGATGGTGATTTGGACATATCTGCCATTCAAAGTGCTGCTGAAAAGATTGAGCGAGAGGAGATAGATGAGAAAGACGTTATTCTTAAAACGCAGGATTGTCTGGACTTACTCTCCACTACAATTGATGAGATGTTGACTGAAAAAGAATTATCAAATGAAGAACTAATCTTGTTTAAAACCCTGAAAACATATGTGCTAAAGATGCAATCATTGATAGATGATAAGGTTTTAAATAGTGACATATCTACCGAACAAGAAAAAGAAGGATTAATCCAAAAACTGTTATCAATTATATTGATACTTCTACTTATTCCGTTTATGATTCTTAAAGGGGTTATCAATGGAGTTATCGGAATTACTATGGGAGTTCTACGTTGTATAAGTGCGTTGGTTAAATTAGTCATTTTATTTTTTGCTGGTGCACAGGGCATGCTGACGTTAACAGCATTTTTTGTAATTTTTATGGGCGTCATGAGTAGAATATGTCTCAAGTTATTTTCTAATGTCGCCGCTCCGATACTTGCCATCATAACAGCTAGATTAATACCTGCAATTGGATCACTCTTAGGGGGTTTATCGCTTGCAGTTCACTCACTAGTAGCATTGCTAATAATTTTTGCAATACCAATAGCAATAGCCATGATAATCATAGTAGTAGCCATAGTATTGGGTGGAGAGGACATAACAGCAACACTAGCATCTGTGTTGGAAACAATCTTTGGAATATTAATATTGGTACCTGGTCTAGAGGACATTCTACATCAAATGTGGGATTGGCTCGAAGGAAATATTCAAAATTGGCCAGAATGGCCATTTGAAACCCAAACTACCGTGCT
>CAZXHI010000133.1:0-4222 GCA_964640555.1 uncultured Thermoplasmatales archaeon
TTTTTTTCATTTGTTTTTGGTGAAAGGATAGTTACTTCTGTGGGTAGAGAACAACTTTTATGGATTCCTGTGCTTGAGCAACCAATTTGAATCCTTTGGCCGCTTCAGAAAGAGGGAGTTTGTGACTTATCATATCTATGACCGTTATCTTTTTAAATCTGATCAGTTCAATCGCATCTGCAATATCTCTTGGGCCTCCAGCATACGTTGAAATCATTTTTACTCCTTTATTCCACAAATCAAACAATGGAAATGGTATCTCTACTCCTGGTTCAGTTGGTGCAAAGAAAAGAAGTGTACCACCACGATCAACTGAATTTATGGCTTGTTTTACTGCAGGCAATGCGCCAGTACATAAAACAACAATATCTGCAAGCCGCCCATCATTGTATTTCTTCACTTTTTCTGTGACATTTTCCTTTGCGTTTATGATCATATCGGCACCGAGTTTTTTTGCTGTTTCCAATCTATACTCATCAATATCTGTCGCAATAACTCGGCCTGCACCAAGTGCTCGAGAGAGTTTTATGTGCAGTATTCCCGCAATGCCGCTCCCGATTACAAGAACGCTCGCCCCAGGTTTCATCCCCACAATTCTCATCCCTCGTACCACACAGGCTAACGGCTCAATAAACACGCCTTCATCGTAGGACATTTCTTTTGGTAAAAGAAATACACCTCTGTCAACATTTATTTCGGGAACTCGAAGATATTCTGCAAATCCACCTGGATAAAAATTTGTGGAGTGAAGAGTATCACAAAGAGTATGTTGATCATCAAGGCAATATCTACATGTATTGCATGGAACATGATGAGAGACGAATACTCGGTCGCCAACCTTGTATTTTTCCACATTTTTTCCGACTTGTACAACATCTCCGGCCATTTCATGACCTAATACAAGGGGAGCTTTCTTAATGCGGTACCATTCCATAACATCGCTACCACAAATGCCACTTGTTTGAACCTTTACGAGGAGTTCATTATCATTTATTTCAGGTATTGGCATTTCCTCTATGCGAACATCATTATTGTTGTAATACCTTGCAACGTGCATTTTTTTCATATTAGAACACAGCTCCAGTTATAGCCAATTATTTAATATAACTATGTCAAATGATGTTGCATCGGATTGATTCCCTCATCCATTAACTTAAGATATGGTTCAATTTTCCTATCCATATACTTGATTACTCTGTGAATTCCCCAAATCTTCAATCGACTCATACCTACTGCTGAAAGAGAATCATCTGCAAGTTGATTCACCCATTTAAAACAATGTCGTATGGAAACTGCGAGCAGTTTCCAATCATCCGGACAATTATTTTTGGTTTTATGGAATCCTTTTCCTTGGAGATTCCCTATAGGTACAAAGTACAATGGAACTATCAATGATTTATATTCTGATATATCTTCTACCAAATCTATTGTTTGTCTTATATCATCAGGCTCTTCCCCCGGTAAACCCATTATGATAGTTTCAACAGGAACCCAGTGGTTATCATGTAATAATTTATGAGACTCAATTATCATTTCTGGCCATTCCCTGGGTTTAAATGGTCTTGCTTTGCCTTTCATGTATTTAGCCACCATTCTTGGCGAACCTGTTTCGATGCCCACTTGCCCACTTAAGAAAGGACATTCTTTGGAACCTGCATTCATCAACTCTGATAAATTTTCAATAAGACTGGGCTTAGATACAGCAGATGCATGTGCAAAGTGACTTATACCTATTTGATCTGTAAGTTTTTTTACATTTGTAAAAAGATTCATCACTTCCTTTTCATTTGGGACAAACCCTTTTGTTTTATATCGGAGCACATCCTCAGCATGAAGCAATACGCCGTTTCCAGCATCCACATTCAATTTCACCTCTTTCATAATGTAATCAATTGGTTGACATCTGAAATTTAACATTGTTTGATTACAAAATTTACAGCCCCTTCCACATCCACGACATATTTCAACCAGCCCATTTAATGTTGGATTTTTTATAAGGGGGATCTGTTCTAATGGTACTACTTCACCTTGGGAAATTTGTGGAAGTGCCTCTCCATTTAAAGCCTTCTCAATAAGACTTACCGCTGTTATCTCACCTTCGCCAACGACAACACTGTCTATGCCAAATTTAGCCATTATTCTTTCATCTGTAAGTTGCCATGCACCGGAACCCCCCACCAATACCTTCAAATTGTTTTTTCTAATCACAGGATCAGTTACCAATTTTTTAAAATATGAGCTTGTAAATGACTCTCTACCCATCAAACCACTAAACGTTGTAGAAGCAGGACCCAAACCCAATGGATCATGAGTTGTAATGCACAACACCTTTGTTTCTTTATCAATTACTTTGTCCAATTTATCGTTGCGAACAATTGCAACATCCTCTTCACTGAATCCATTATCCAATAAGGCCGCCTCAATTTTTCTTTGTCCACAATGACCATATTTAACAATTCCATTCTCTTCCTCTACTGGAGGGCAAAAAACTTTTTCGTAAAGCCAATCAGGAATAATTCTGGGTGCGCAGGCAGCAAAACCAAGGAATATGTTTTTGTTGTATTCAGACATCAATGTTTTGTCAGTTGTAAGTATGACTCTTGGCATCTTATCCCCCTTCATACATCAGTTTGTCTATTGCATCAATTTTTTTGAATAACTTGATCTGTATTTCTCTGCCAATGTTGTCCACAGATCTCAGAGAATATCTATACGCCAATCTTTTATTATTTAATACTTCAATATCTTTTTTCAAAAATCCATTTTCTTGCAAAATTTTCAAACGTTCTCGAATATGTCTTTCTGAGCGTTTTATGCGTTCAACAATTTCTGATATCAATAGGTGTTTTCCTTCATATAGGGCTTTTAGAATTTCTAAATCTGTTCTTGATAAATCCGTTACATGTACTGCCTCTTTTAAGAAACGAAGATATCCTCCCATGAATCCTCATCATAAAGACGAATGTAATAACACATATATATGATTTTTTAATCTCCGACGTGTGATGAATATGATACTTTAAGAGTGGACAAAAAATTGAAGTAAACATCGAAACTCTTGATTGTTATTAAAAGGGAAAAACTTGAAGGAGATAAGAAAAATTAAAAGTTTTATCATAGATATTTTTTCAAACAGTCCAATTTTTATTGAAAATATGTAAAAACCGTGGAAATTACATCGACCGTAATCTTCTGATTCTTTCATCTATTGGAGGGTGTGTGGACCACATAGAGTCCCTAAGCGACCTCTTAAAAGGATTCGCAATGTATAGCGGAGCTACAGTCTTCGATCCTTTAGGTTTTCCCTGAGGATGATCGGATTTAATTTTCTCTAATGCCTTCGCAAGACCTTCAGGGTTTCTTGTGAGATAGGCACCGTTTGAATCAGCTAGATATTCTCTTCGACGTGAAATCATCAAATATGTAAGCCTTGAGAAAATCGGTGCGAGTATGACAAATAGGATAGCAATGACAAGAAGAATTGCATTGCCTTCATTCTTTCTTCCCCTTCCAGCTCCACCCCAAAAAAGTGAATAAAATAAAATTTCAGAGATAAGAGCAATTGTCCCAACTACTGCTATTGTAACTGTTGCTATAAGAATATCATGATTTTTTATATGACTCATTTCATGGCCGATAACACCTTCAAGTTCATCCGGTTTTAACTTTCTCAGAGCACCGGTTGTAACGCAAATAATTGATTTCTCTGGTTTTTTACCTGTTGCAAATGCGTTAATATTGTCAGAATCTTGTACATACACCTTTGGCGTTGGAAGTCCTGCAGCAATCGCCATTTCCTCAACCTTATATATCAATAATTTCTCTTCACGAACCCTAGGATTTGCTGGCCGAGCTTTCGCTGCGGACAAAACAGTTTGTACGGAGAAGGAATAAGTGACTCCCACATAGACAATTGCAATGGGAAGGCCAAATGCAAGTGCAATATAGATGTTATTAAAATAGATATAACCAAAGGCAAAAACGACTCCTACAAATATTAGTGCCATGAAAGCACAAATTAACACTGTTAATTGCTTGTTCTTCCGTATTTGATCCTCTATAAGTATTCGTTTGCCCATGGTATCAGAAGTTTATGTTTCTTAAAATGATACTTTAGGTAGTTCCTTAGATGCTTCAGGAATTTGTAACATCTCTCTTGTTTTACGATTCATCCTCTTTGCAAACCAAATTCCAGGAAATGTTTCAATGGTATTGTTGTATG
>CAZXHI010000134.1:0-7869 GCA_964640555.1 uncultured Thermoplasmatales archaeon
TTGGTTATTTCTACTGTTTTTATGAATCCATCAGTGCCAAGGCCAGTGTAGGCAATAGCATAGATATCTCCATTAACATGAATGATCCTAGGTTCATAACCATAAGAGGTATCAAACTCTAACGTATCAATGACGCTGTCATTTATTGCTCCAGTATTGGTTATTTCTATAGTTTTCAAAAATCCATCACTGCCATAGCCGGTGTAGGTAATAGCATAGATATCTCCATTGACATGAACAATATGAGGATAATAACAATAGAATTTGTCAAACTCTAAGATATTAATGATCCTATCTGCAATTGATCCATTATTTGCCATCTCCACGGTCGCCAGAAATCCATCGTCATCCCAACCTCTATAAACAATAGCATAGACATCACCGTTGATATGAATGATATTTGGATAATAGCATCTAGAAACACCGAACTCTAAGGTATCAATTATGCTATCGGTAATCTGCCCATCATCTTCTATTTCTACTGTTTTTATGAATCCATTATTATTTATACCTTCATATGCAATAGCATAGACATCAAGTTTGATATTAATAATATTAGGGCTATAACCACTAGATGTGTCAAACTCTAAGGTATCAATTATGCTATCGGTAATCTGCCCATCATTTTCTATTTCTACTGTTTTTATGAATCCATCGTTATCTGGACCTCTATATGAAATAGCAAAGACACCATTTTTGATATTAATAATTTCAGTTTCTTTTCCATATGTATCAAATTCAAATGAATCTATTATAGTCCCTGTAATATGTCCATCGTTGGCTATATCCACTGTTTTCAAGACTCCTGAGTTATTAAAGCCCCCATAGGCAATGGCATAAATTGTGTCATCTACGTGAATGATGCTTGGAGAATAACCATCGAACGTGTCAAAAGAGTAGCTATCAATGATACTTATATTTCCACCACTATTTATCCCAATCGTTTTTAGATATCCATCTGAGTCGGGATTTCTGTAAGCAATAGCATAGACATCACCGTTGATATGAATGACGTTGAATTCCTCAGAAACGCCCACGTCCGCTATATCAAAATCAAAGGTTTCAAGTATACTATCAGCAATTGACCCATTATCCTCTATCCGCACCGTTGTTATACGTCCATTTGAGTTATCACCTGTATGGGCAATGGCATAAATTGTGCCGCTGACGTAAATGATGTCGGAATCTCCCCCATAGGTTGTATCGAACTCCAAGTAATCAATCATGATATTGGTAATACGCCCATCGCTGGCTATTTCTACAGTTTTTATGAATCCATCGTTATCTGGACCTCTATATGTAATAGCATAGACATCACCGCTGATATGAGTAATATCAGGTTCATAACAATAAGATGGGGCAAATTCTAAGATATCAATATAACCTTTTTTAGTTAAGCCATCACTAGCTATCCTAACCGTTACCAAGAATCCATCATTATCAGTACTTCTACAAGCAATAACATATATGTCTCCCGAAACATGAACCATATCAGGTTCATATGCATCAAGGATACCGAACCCTGAAGTATCGATAACTGATTTTATATCTCCAACAAACCCTTCACTATTTTCCAAAGGCTTAATCCATGCTTCAATGCTAATCGCATCAGTTAGATCCAGAGTAGTATCATCAGGAACCTCAACATAATCATCTATTCCATCAAAACTTAAAGCACTTTCATTTATCCCAGTTACCCATTGAGGACGGTTTACAGAATCAGGTTTCAAGGTTCCATCGTTGCCACGGCCAGACGAATCATATGCAATAGTTCCAGTACTCTCATTGAAATGCCATCTACCCATTTCCGACCCCAAAGTGATAAATGACATCATTGAACCCTCAATGGTGGTAGACCCATATTTAAGCTGAGACTTGAACCAATAAAGGACACTTGGAGTTAGACCACTAACGGTCTCGGCATAAGAACCTGTACCCGCGTGAACAGCTCCTGAACCTAAAGGTGGGACGGAGTAATTCCAACTACCTCCATCAGGTTTCCATGCAAATCCCAAATAACCAGAGTAATTTTTGAAATCATAATCCATCCATAACTTTGCCGAATAGCTTACAACATTAGTAGCATATCGTGTAATAGCAATCGGATTCACAGATGTTTCTCCCTCTTGGAGAGTACCTTGCATTACCATCGAACCGCTTTTCACATCAATGACCAGAATCTCAACCTGTCGACCGGTTATATCCATAGACGGATCATAAGATAGTTTTTCACCTACGCTCCACTTTCCATCCTCTTTGGATTCATTATCCAGTAAATCTCCAACGGTCATTTTGTAAACTATGCCAGATATGGTTATCATAATCTCAGTATCCAAACTCAATGTTTCTCCACCGCGATGTTCCAATATTATATCACTTCCCCCAATCGTTCCAAGCACAGTTACGGATGGTGGAGAATTCTCCGAAATGTCCAGTGCATCATGCATAACGAAAAGATAAACGACAGAGAAAAGCGCTACAGCCATCGCCAATAGTAAAATAACCCCTATTATCTCAGATACCGCATTATTTGCTCTTTTGGTTTTCATAATCCTAATTTTCCACATATTTACATCCCCAATAATATTTTAAAAGCCAACCAACTGATCAAAAGCATCACAAAGACATGTTTTACACTTGAAGATAAGTTACCATCCTCAAAAACTCCTGCTACAAGCCCCGAACCAAGTCCCTGAACCAATGTTGCAAGATAGAATACCATAGAAACATCCCTCTGATCAACAGTCCCTCCGCCACCCATTACGCCTTGAAGTCCTTGAGCGCCAGATCCTGTCATGTTTGGAATAAAAGTAGAGGTCAATATTGCTATTATCGCCAAAAATACAAACATACCGACATAGACTACAATCACATAGGATGCCATGTTTGCCTTTCTTTCAGATTCAAGCATTTTGATTTCTCTAGCATCTTTTGCAGCGAGATCTAGTACATCTGCTACATTTCCACCACTTTTACTGGCTTCAATAATCAAAGAGATGGTCCGTCTAATTGCTTTTGTGTTAACTCTTTTTGAAAAGTCAATCAAAGCATCTGAAACATTGGTTCCCCAGGAAACTTGTTGAGAAATCTTTTGAATTTCAGGAGTTAATATTCCATAGTTCCCTTTGGAAGCAAACAAAATCGCTTTCGTAAATGTCATTCCGGCACGTCTGGATTCCGCCAGGTCACGTACAAAATCTGGAAAAATTGAATCCATCTTGTATATCTTTCTAGCAACCATATATTTATACATACCATAAATACCTGTTCCAGATAGGAGAGCCAAAACGAAAAAATCAACAGGAGTGCCGATGCCTTGGATTATACCTATAATAGATAAAATCGCCAATAATATAAACACGGAAACAGACACTATTGTAGCCACGTTAATACCATGTTCCATAATCTTATCGCTTAGAGAAAGATTTTTTATGAAACCAGGTTTATTTAGAGTATCCAACATACATCACGCCCCCTGAGACATAGATTGAACAACTACTGCAAATCCCACATGAATAAGTGGAATAACCATGAAAATTAAAATATAAAGAAAAGTCGTATTAAAATCACCACTTATTATCATCATAAGTGGGATAACTATAAGTAACATGAGTATCCCTGCAACAGCCGATGTAACATAACTTTCGGCCATGACACCTAAACTTTCAAGACTTTGTTTTTGCTCTTGTCTACGTTCCCACATATATTGATTTGCTTTAGCCATAAAATAAGATTTAAGGGAGCCACCTGAGGTAACCGTGACGACCAATCCTTGTGAAAATTCTTTAAATTTCTGAGAAGGCGTTCTTTCAATATTGGCCCTAATCGAAGTGAGAATATCATTACCCAACAGCACAACATCTCTGTAGATCCAAGCAGCTTCTTCTTTGACTTCTCCATATATCTTCTGCTTGGAAAGACTCCTAAAACTCTCAACAGGTGTAACACCCGCAGAAGTCATGGCTGAAATGAAATTCAAAGCATAAGCAAGATCCATATCTATTTTCTTACCACGTGCCTTTGCCCTAATGCCGGGCAATAATAGAGAAACAAAATATATACTAATGCCAATTAAAGCCGGAATAAGAATAAATAAAATTGTCATCACAATATCCAAATAAATACCAAGTAATGGAAATACCATAAACACCAACATGGAGAAAACGATAAGTGATATCATAAACCCCAATAGAGAATTAAGCATCGCAAACGTTAGATATGCTGCCCCTCTGATACCCATATGGGCAGATTCTAAATTGTTTATGAGCTTATCGCTTACTTTTTTCTCAGCAATTCGTCCAAACCATTTATAGCTAAGCTTTTGTTGTTTAGTTAGAGGCATTGATTACCCTCCAAAATTTTTATGTTTCTTCTTTTTTTCTTAATTAAAAATACGGAAATTTTTTCCCCATTTTCCTTAACGGAATTTTTACTTACTTCCTTTGTTTCCCTAAATTTTTTCTGATCATCTATTTTGATGACGTCGCTTATTTCAAGTCCAGTCCTGCCTTTTCTTATCTTTTCCATCAATTTATCAGGTGACTCAATATAAGAGGTTACTAAACCTGCTACATCTTTAAAAGCCCTAATCCTGTTTTCGCGCATCCAGAAAAGTATTTCTGCCCTTCTTGAAAGTTCTTCTTTCATTTCTTCCTTATCTATACCTATTTGCCTGCATAAGCTTTCCAAAATATAGCTTTTACCTGAATAAACAAACTTGTCTTCAATAGGATCCCAATGGAATACCTCATTTGTCAGAATCTCTTTTGTAATAGGATCTAAGTCAACAATTTCAATGATCTGTTTGCATCTTCTTACGTGTTTATCACCAACACGCGTGCTTATCTGAATAGATATAACATCTAAAGATTGCAACATAACACGAGGGATATCAATTGGTTTGCCTTCCAGCCTATGAATAAGAGATTTAGCAGAATCAGCATGAAACGTAGAATATGTTGTATGTCCCGTAGCCATTGCCTGGAACAACACATATGCTTCCTTACCCCTTATCTCCCCCACCAAAATATAGTCAGGTCTCTGTCTAAGAGCAGCCGTCATAAGATCATATAGATCTATTTCACCAACCATTCTTTTACCCACAATCTCGCCAAAACCCGAACGAGAAACACCAGGAATCCAATTTGGATGTGGAAGATTAACCTCCCTGGTTTCTTCAATAGAAACAATCTTAGATTCATGAGGAATAAACAAACACAAGGCATTTAACGTAGAGGTTTTACCAGACGCAGTACCGCCAGCAAAAAGAGCATTAGCACCATGTTCCACAGCCAACCACATATACGCAACTATCTCAACAGACATGGTGCCATAATCAATCAAATCAATAGGGGTAATGGGATCATCACGGAATTTTCGTATGGTAAATGTAGAACCTTTCGTAGTAATCTCTGTGCTAAGCGTCATCTGGATTCTAGATCCATCTGGCATTGTAGCATCTAACATTGGCTCAGCAATAGAAATATACTTATCACATTTCTGAGCGAGCTGGACAACAAAGGCAGCGAGTTCATCCTCATCATCAAATTTTACATTACTTTTTAATGAACCGTGTACCCTGTGGAATAAAAATATTGGCACGCCAGAACCGTCACATGAAATGTCCTCAATATTTGAGTCCCGCATCAACGGATCTAATCGCCCATATCCAACAAATTTTCTTGCAATATAATACAGAATCTTTCCCTTCAAAGTACTATCGATCTTTATCTTATAGTCTTTTATTATCTGGTCTACATTCTTAACTAAAAAATCATCTACAACATCTGATTCAAGTTGGTTTAAGCATACATCAAGTGTTCTAATTAATGTTTCTTGTATGAAATTAAGTATCTTGGATTCGTCTTTTTTTAGAGTGGGTTCTTCAACCTGATAATATTTGTCAAGAGAACCAGCATCTTTTAATATTCTGACATAGGCATATGGTTCATTTAAGGGGTAAAAATCAATTTCCTCTAAATCTGTTTTCTCAGATAGGACTTCCTCTTTTGTCGAAGCAACCATATCTTCTTCGTTGCATTTAGTATTTTTTATTTTAATTTTTTGACTGGAGTTGTCCTCAACAACAACCTCTGAATTGTATGATGATCGCTTAGTATTTCTTTTAAACATATTGTATATCTTTCCCTATATTTTTCATAACTTCCAAAGGATTTTCAATATAGTTTGCGGTCATAGCTGCAACTTCTTTAAAATCCTTAATATTTTCCTGTCTCATCCATTCCATCAATGTAGCTCTGTTTTTGATTTCATTTGTCATCTCGTCCCTGCTTAGATCCTTCTCTGCCCTAATACGTTCTAATATGTAGCTTTTACCGGAATAGATAAACTTGTCTTCAACAGGATCCCAGCGGAAAACCTCATTTGTCAGAATCTCTTTTGTCGTAGGATCTATGTCAATAATTTCTATGATATGCTTACATCTCCTTACCCTTTTGTCCTTAACACGCGAAGTGCCCTGTATACATATAACATCTAAAGCCTGAAGCATAATACGTGGTATGTTGATAGGTTTACCTTCCAATCTATGAATTAGAGATTTAGCAGAATCAGCATGGACTGTGGAATATGTTGTATGTCCCGTAGCCATTGCTTGAAATAATACATATGCTTCCTTACCTCGTATCTCCCCCACCAAAATATACTCGGGCCTCTGCCTAAGGGCCGCTTTCATAAGATCATAAAGATCTATTTCACCGACTACTTTATCACCCACAACTTCACCAAAACCCGACCTAGAAACACCAGGAATCCAATTATGATGAGGGAGGTTGATTTCCCTTGTCTCTTCAATAGAAACAATCTTTGCTTCTGGAGGGATAAATAATGCAAGTGCATTTAAAGAAGAAGTTTTACCTGATGCGGTACCACCAGCAAAAAGAGCACTAATTCCATTTTCCACAGCCATCCACAAATATGCCATCATTTCAGAAGACATGGTATTAAACTCTATCAGATCCGCAGGGGAGAAAGGATATTCTTTAAATTTTCTGATGGTAAATGTAGAACCTCTAGTGGTAACCTCATCGCTCAGGGTCATCTGTATTCTTGACCCATCAGGCATTGTAGCATCAAGCATGGGACTAGCAATAGATATGTGCTTCCCGCACCTTTGAGAAAGTCTAACAACAAAATTAGAAAGTTCATCTTCATCTTCAAATTTTACATTACTTTTTAATGAACCGTGTATTCTATGATATAAAAACAATGACACGTCAGAACCATCACAAGAGATGTCCTCAATATTTGGATCTTTCATAATTGGTTCTAATATGTCAAGCCCCAGTAACTTTTTTTTCAAAAAATATTTGATTTTTTCTTTTGATTCTTCACCCATTTCAAGCATATAATCCTCAATAATCTGTTCGACCTTATCCATCAGATACTTCTCCATACCATTTGATTCAAGTTCACCAGTATCTGATGTAAATCCACTCAGAGTCTCTTTTATGAACTTCAGGTTTTTGGATTCTTCGCCCGATAATCCAACTTCCATTAAAATATAACGCCTATCAAGTGTCTTCGCGTCACGGATTATTTCAGCATATGCAAATGGTTCAATCAACGGATAAAAATCGAGCTCAGTCCAAGATTCTTCCGTTGAAAAACCTAATTTTTCTAATGTATTTGATTTAAATCTCTCCACATTCTCTAAATTAATTTTTCCGTCAGCCGTCGCAGTTTCTAATTTAGTTTTCGAAATAGGCAATATGAACGGTTTTTCTACATCCAAACCTGAAGGTAATGGCGCTATGGTTTTATGATCATCTGAAATTTTTTCCAGAGGTTTTTTCTTTTCGAAGAATGCATGTTTCTTAATTTTAGTTGGTTTCTTATCACTTACATTAA
>CAZXHI010000135.1:0-3101 GCA_964640555.1 uncultured Thermoplasmatales archaeon
GGAAGGGGGCAACTAAACTTCGCATTACAAGAACTTGAAATGCTTAACTTAAAAATCCCAATAATTTCTATTGCCAAACAGTTTGAGGAGGTTTATATTCCTGGGATGGTCCATCCGCTGAGACTTGCAAAAACGGAAAAAGCTTTAAAATTTATCCAGGAAATGCGAGACGAAGCACACCGCTTCGCAATTAAGTATAATAGATTACTTCGCAAAAAAGAACTGATATCATGAATAAATTTAAACTCGTTACGGATTTAAAACCAAGAGGATCACAACCCGAAGCAATAAAAAAACTAGTACAAGGATTTGATGAAGCGGATGAGCAATATCAAACGCTACTTGGAGTTACGGGAAGTGGCAAAACATTTTCCATGGCCTGCTTAATAGAAAAGGTGCAAAAACCAACGCTTGTGTTTGCACACAATAAAACACTTGCCGCACAACTTTATAGTGAATTTAAGGAGTTTTTTCCAGAAAACCGTGTCGAGTATTTCGTTTCTTATTATGATTATTATCAACCTGAATCCTACATTCCTCAGAAAGATCAGTATATTGCAAAGGATGCCGACATAAATCCAAAGATTGAACAGATGCGGCTTGCGGCAACCGCATCACTACTTTCTAGAGAAGATGTGATTGTTGTTGCTTCTGTTTCATGTATTTATAGTGTTGGGAATCCGGATGATTATTCAAAGCTTGGTTATGAAGTAAGAAAGGATCAGCAAGTAGCAAGAAATGAGATTCTTGGAAGATTAGTTGACATGCAGTACGAAAGAAATGATTTTGATTTGAAGTCAGGAAGATTTAGGGTAAAGGGAGATACGATTGATCTCATACCTGGATACTATGACAATATCATTCGTATTGAGATGTTTGGTGATGAGATTGAAAGAATAAAAGAAATTGATAAGGTGACTGGTGAAACAACAGAGATTCTTGATTATATTTTCATCTATCCTGCAAGACACTTTGTAATTGCCGAGGAAAAGAAGGAAAGGGCAATAAGTTCCATTAAGCAAGAGCTTGAAGAAAGGTTGCCACAACTTGAAATGATGGAAGCTCACCGGTTAAAACAAAGAACTCTTTATGATATTGAAATGATTGAAGAAACTGGTTTTTGCAAGGGAATTGAAAATTATTCACGACATTTTGATGGGAGAAAACGTGGTGAAAAACCCTTTTGTTTGCTTGATTATTTCCCAAATGATTTTCTAATGTTTATTGATGAAAGTCATCGTACTATCCCTCAGATCCATGGGATGCATCATGGCGACTATTCAAGAAAAAAAGCACTTATTGATTATGGGTTTAGACTTCCTAGTGCATATGATAATAGACCTCTTACATTTGATGAATTTAGAGAATATATGCAAAACGTAATTTTTGTTTCTGCAACGCCTGGTGATTATGAAATTAGAATATCTGGCCAGGTTGTAGAACAAATAATTAGGCCAACTGGACTTGTTGATCCAAAAGTTGAAGTAAGAAGAATCAAAGGTCAAGTGCCTGATTTAATAAATGAGATTAATAAAACGGTAAAACGAGGGGATAGAGTGATTGTTACTACTCTCACAAAAAGACTTGCTGAGGAACTCAGTGAGTATCTGGCAGAAAAGGAAATTAAAACAAGATATCTTCACTCTGAGATTAATACTCTTGAAAGAACAGAAATCATTAGACAGCTTAGGCTTGGAAAGTTTGATGTGATAGTCGGCATCAATTTGCTAAGAGAGGGACTTGACATTCCTGAGGTAGGTTTTATTGGCATTCTTGATGCAGATAAAGAAGGATTTTTACGTGATGCAAGAAGTCTCATTCAAATCATTGGGAGGGCAGCAAGAAATGTGAATTCAAAAGTTGTGTTGTATGCAGATAAATTAACAGATTCGATTAAAAATGCACTTGAAGAAACAAACAGAAGGAGAGGCATTCAGCTTGAATTTAATGATAAGCACAACATCATTCCCGCTACGATTGTGAAACCCATAAAAGAGAAAGTGGTTGATATCAAAGATACAAAACACATTCCCAAAAAAGACATCCCAAAGATGGTAATCGAGCTAGAACTTGAGATGAGGGAAGCGGCTGATAATCTTGATTTCGAAAAAGCGATATTTATTAGAGATAAAATAAATACGCTCAAACAAACAATATCTGGGTAAAAAAATGAATAAAAATGATAAATGGATCATATCAATTCTTTTAATGTTTGTATGTTTTATTTTATTATTGATAGTTTTTTCCTATGATTTCGTTACAAATACAGAAATTGCAAATAATGAACAATTAGCAGTTGTTACATTTTCTGCCAATAACTCAACATCTGTTTTTATGACTTGTGAAGTAGCTTCGTCTGATCAAGAACGTTTGATGGGATTGATGTTTAGAGAAAATTTGCCTATTGATGAAGGTATGCTTTTCTTTTGTGAATATCCCCAAAATGTTACCTTTTGGATGAAAAATACGTTTATACCTTTGGATATCATATTTTTAGATAAAAACGGAACTGTGATTAATGTAGAAGAAGCTGATGTGGAAATAAATGTGACTGATGATAAACTTAAAAGTTATTGCAGTGATGGTCCGGTTCTATGGGTTGTTGAGATAAATAAAGGTCTTTGCAAATTGTATGGTATAGATGTAGGAACAAAAGTTACGATTGAATATTTGTAGTTTTATGGGTCAATGTACAAAATATCGCTATTTCTTTTATATTGGAATATTTTTAATAAATCGTTATAATCTTTATGCCATTTACCTGTTTTATTTTTTATATTAACAAATTGTGCGTAAGTCTCCGTTTTTTCAAAGCGGAGATATAAGCACTTACGCTAGCTGGTAAAATCAGCTAGCGTCATCTGCTCCTTGTCAAATATGGAATAACTAAATGGTTGTATGCTCTTCACCTGTTTATCCTGTTCTGCTATGTAACGTATAACTTGTTCTTGAGAAACATGCCCTGCGGTACCGCAGTAGTATGAATCTGCCCAAAGCTCTTTTTCCCGGTATTCCTTAAACTCATCATACAGTCTACGAACTTGTCTGGAGACATTGCCTTTGATCCTCTTGATGATCTCAGCAGGTGCCCATTTTGGTGG
>CAZXHI010000136.1:0-4527 GCA_964640555.1 uncultured Thermoplasmatales archaeon
TGAGAGTCCAAATCCAAGTAAAATCAGAGAGGTGATAAGAAGTACAGATACAGTCACTCCAGATATTGGATTATTTGATGAACCTAAAAGTCCTGCCATGTATCCTGCAATCGCACTTGCAACAAACGCAAAGAGAATTGCAAAGATAGACATTACTAGAGAAACTCCCCATAATCCGGATATAGCTACATAGAGTAGGAACACTGGAATAGTAAGTACACCTATCAAAAGAAATACAAATTTAAAATTAAGATCTTCATCAGTTCTTTTTTTAGCTTCAATCTGGCCACCTTTTATACCAGCAATCGCTTCTTTTATTCCTTCGGCAAGATTCGCCCTTAACTTGAAAATGGTATAGAGACCACCTACAACCATGGCACCGACACCAATATATCGTATGTAGTTACCCCATATCTCATAGAAACCCCATATCATCTTACCTACGTCAAAATTTCCGTTTCCAAAAGCAAGAGCATCAGTTACAGCCGCTGGCGTTGTGGGTGATGGTAGACCAACTGCAAGTGCAATAAGTGGTGCCAGAATAACCCAACCAAGAAGTCCACCTACAAATATAAATGATGCAATCTTTGGCCCTATTATCCATCCAACACCTAACAGTGCAGGTGAAGAGGCAAATCCCCCATAAAAAACACCTGATTTTTCACCGCCGCCAATATTGAATTTACCGATATCAACTATACCATGAATTGCCCCACTAAATGTTTTAAGGGAAGTCTGCCCAAATTTGAATAGACCTGCTGTAAGGGCACCTACAATAAGCCAGACACCGCTAACTCCACCATCATCTTTCTTACTCCCCCCTGAAGTATCTCCAACAGTAGTTGTCAAAACTGCAGCAACAGCCACTCCTTCAGGGAATGGCAAATCTGTTTTGATAATAAGTGCCCTTCTCAATGGAACCATCCATAAAACACCCAGAATACCTCCTAACAAAGCAATAAGAGTTGTTTCAATATAGTGAATCTCAGTCCATGTTCCAAGGAGAACAAGAGCAGGTATAGTAAATATTACCCCTGCAGCAAGTGCTTCCCCTGCCGCAGCTCCCATCATTCCGATGTTTACCTCTAAAATAGTCCCTTTAAAAGGTTTAAGAAGAGCAAAAGCCATAACAGCCCCGGGTATAACAGCAGATACAGTCATTCCGGCGTAAAGCCCAAGATACGCATTTGCAGAACCTAAAATAACAGCAAGTATTGCTCCAATCAAGACAGCTTTTATAGTCAGTTCAGGTATAATCCTCTTTGCAGGTATAAATGATTTGAAATCTTCTCTAGACGACATAGTGTAATACCAAATTAAATAATATATTTCTTTATTTATAAAACCATCGGTTTAAACCTGATTATTATGTAAATGATGTCTAAAACATATCTCAAAAACCTAATGCAGATATTTCTACAACCCACGATATAAGATTATTATATCACATTATTATAAATCTATTGGGTATCGGGAGATTCCCGCTATGCCGCTAAACGCCGAATATAATGAGTCCCCTTCTTCACTATCATGCGAAATAAGACTAACGCTACACCCTGTCTTCTCTGCAAGATCTGAAAGCTCATCGATTATATCTATCTTCTCATCTATTTCCATTGGAGTTGATGTTTCACATTTACTACAATTAGGGGGATTGAAGTCGTTTAACGCATCCTCGTCAAGAGTTAGTTCCTCAGTATAGTCACATGAGGTACATTTTAATTTAACCCGATACTTCCTCAAATTCTCTGAAAGGATCAGAGTATCAACAACACCCATCTCAAGTGCCTTTCTAACCTGTTGTTCACCATATAAAGCAAGACTTCCTTCGGTTTTTGTTATCTCCTTTAGAAATCGTTTCATTACCTTTTTTTCTTTGGAAATCTTAAGATCAGTCATTGTTCCTGACGCTGCAGCAACAAGCTCCTTCAAACCAAATTCATCTGTGTAACCCGTATCAAAAAGATCAACAATTTTATCTTGAATTTCATAGTGTAAATAATTTTCATCAATAAAATAGTGTTTAGTAGGACCTGGACCGCCAACAAGAATACCTTTAATATTCTCTTCTGCTAAGAATATTTCACTTGCTTTTTCTCCGCATTTCACAAACCATTCGTGAGCTGCAATTTCTGTTAGACGCTCGAATCTGCGTTGAGACTGCCCACCTCGTCCGTGCTTACCTGGAACTTGAGAAGTCATATAATTAAGCATATCTACTCTTTTGCCGCGTAAAATTCCAATTGTACATTCCCTTCTATCAATCAGGAGAAGTCCATATATCTCTCTTTCAGTCAGCATTCCCTCCAGTGGTTCTACATAAAACAATGAATCACAACGATAAAGAAACGTGGTGATTTGCATGGGCGGCTCCACAACATGTGCCACCATCTCCGTTCGGTCGCTACCGATGCTTTTATGACCGACGAAAAAAATAACACCATTTTCTGGCGGTTTTTTAAAATATTTCAACCTACTTAGTATAGATTCTATTGCAGAAAGCACGTTTTTCTTGGTCGTTTTTGATTTAATATTCTGAGATTGTGACAACTCGTTTTTTAGATATGAGACAACGTCAAAAATTTGTTTAGTGGGGGGTACATACAATGAAATTAGTTCTGTATGTTTACCTTTGCATTCTTTAAGCCCCTCAATTTCCCGCTTAAGATCATATTTTTGCCTCTGCGTCATCTCAGTCATGATGATATCTCCTTTTCAAGCACTTTTTTTCCAAATCAACTTATTGAGCTTAAATACAACACATGTAAAATGTAAATCTCATCCAAACGTTATAATTCCAATAGTTCTCCGGTGTTTGGAGAGTGAACCTCAGCAACATCCTTTAAAGATTCTTCGAGAGCTTTTCGGTTATCGCTATGGAAAAGCACAATTTTTTCAGGATTACAACCTTTGGCAAATTCAACTAGTTCGCTGTGCCCTGCATGAGCTGAGAAATCAAAATATTCCACTTCGCATTCTACATTTTCAATAACACCGTAGAAATTCAATTTTCCCTTATCAACCAAAAGTCGACTGTTTGTACCTTCAACCTGATATCCCGTAAGTAGAACTGCATTTTTTGGATCGTTTCTTAAATAATTCATATAACCCAAAACAGGTCCTCCATCCATCATACCACTAGACGTTATAATAACCTCTGAGTTTAAGGCCAATTTTCTACCGTGATCAGAATGTACCATATTTATCTTATTTAATGCCCTTTTAAGATTTTCTGCAGATCTAAGATATTTAGGATATTTCAAAAACATTTTTGAAACTTTTCTACCCATTCCATCAAACCAGACATTATACCCTGCTTTTCTGAGTACAAGAGCAAGTTCCTGAGATCTTGAAACAGCAAAAGCCGGTAGTATTGCTATACCTCCTCTATCCACAACCTCATCGATTTTATCTAAAAAATCCTTTTCTAATTCTTCTCTTTTTTTCGGGTGATCTCTTCCAGCATACGTACCTTCCATACATAAAACGTCACACTGTACTGGTTTTGTTCCTTTCACAAGTCTAGTATCAATGACATTTAAGTCACCTGTAAACAAAGTTTTTCTCGAGCCTACAAGTTCGAACATGAGTGAACCAGGTATATGCCCCGCAGAATGAAAATGGACTTCATGGTCGCCCCCTATACTCCTTTTTTGTGATGGCTCTACGGGAACAATACTGCGTTTAGCCTCTTTTATATCTTCACTACTATATGGCGGCGCATAGCCCTCTGTTTTAGCAATTTTAATCGAATCTTTATGTAGCAAGCTACTGATTTCACCAGTTAATTTCGTCGTCAAAATAGTTTGATCATATTCAGAACAAAGCGAAGGTATCATCCCCGAATGATCAAGATGAGAATGAGTAAGTAGTGTCATATCAACTGGTGGTGCTGGAAGAGGAAATGCCGGTGGTTTGCTAGGCGTCATACCATATTCAAAAAGTAATTTTATGCCACCTGTCTCTAGCACCATTGCCAAGCTGCCAACTTCATTGCTGCCACCTAGAAACTGAATTTTTATATCGTTATTCATTTTAAACCAGGCCGGGAAAAAGATAGGGGTTGATTAATGTTTGGTCACCTTTCTTTTGGCTTTACAATAAGAACAGATTCATCCTTATCCACAATAACTACCTTTGTATTTTTCTCAATTGTAGTATCTGATCTAGCCTGCCAATACTCTCCTTTAAAGCGAACGTAACCTGGTTCGCCAGGCGTTATACGATCGATTGTTCTAGCTTCTTCTCCAATAAAAACACCAATTGCCCTCTTTTTATTTCTGATCTGCAATACCTTATACAAAAGAAAAACAAAAAATATTGCAATAAGTACAATCACTACTAACGAGATTACTATTGCGGTTTCCATATACTCCATTGATATCAACCATTCCCTATTTGGGTAGTTTGGAACTAGAAATATCGATCCAATTGCCAAACATATAATTCCACCTATGCCTATAACACCAAAGCCAGGTGTTACAAATATTTCTATGATGAGCAGTAGGCATCCGATAATTATAAAGA
>CAZXHI010000137.1:0-2352 GCA_964640555.1 uncultured Thermoplasmatales archaeon
AATTTTTTCAGCAATTGGTTTTATCTCTTTCTCACAAAATTCTCTAATAATCTTTTGAAACATTTTCTGTTCAGTCGAAAGGTCGAAATTCAATCAAATCACCAAACTCGTGATAAACTAATCCTCTAAAAACCTTTAGGTAGAAAAATTCGTCAACAGTCGAAGGCTTGCCTGAACCATCATGATTCGCAATACAATGAGATTCTAGAATATTTAAATGAAAATATTGAATAAATATCCTAAAATAAGTATCTGGGGAACTGTAACAATTGGTAACCATAATGCAGCTTTTTTACCGATGTTGTGCCAGATAAGTCCAATCTCAGTATAATCTGTTGCCACTCCAGCCATAAGAAACGTGAAACTGTTCCCAAATGCACCAGTCTGGTTAAATATTTCAAAGGCAAGCGGGGAACTACCCTCAGAACACACTTCAATAATTGTTGCAAATAAAAGGGTTACAATAAGTCCCAATAACGTTGGTCCCATATAGGTCATAAATAAATCATGAGAAACATATGCTCTAGCGAATGCAGCCATAAGCATTCCAACTAAAAGCCACCACATAACCATTTTAGTAAGTGACCAAGAACCTTTAATCGTTCCTTTTACTGCATCTATATTGCTTTTTGCAGTAAAGTCATACTCCTTCCATCTTCGTTTTATATCTTTTACTATGGAGAAATCGGTTAATACTGGTTTATCTTCTCCCTGCTCACAATGACTACACTCCACCATTCCTCTTCTTTCCAAACTTTGATAGATCAGGCCAGTTGTCATTGCAATTACCAATGCAGAAATAATAATAAATACAGCTTTCAAGCCAAAAAAACCAAAGAGGAGAACAGTAATCGGAAGGTTTGCCCATGGTGATGCTAGTAAAAACGCAACAACTGCAGAAGTGCTTGCTCCTTTTTTATACAACTCCATCGCTATTGCCAAGATTCCATGAGAACATGCAGTCATCAGAAAGCCAAATATGATCGCATAAAGTATGGTTCTTTTCCGATGTCTAGATAAATATTTTTCAATATATTCTCTTGGGATAAAATAGTCAATTATACCACCTACTAGAAAACCAAGCAACAAAGCCCACCAGATCAAACCTAGATAATCCATGAAAGCATAAAAAAAAGGTTTTAAGAAAGGCAAAAAATAACCCGCAGTTACTAGAACAATAACTATAATTCCAATTATGAAAAGGCGTTCTTTATACCATTTTTTTGGCTTTACAGAAATACACGATGGACATGATGTTTCATTAGATATATTGTGTTGTTTTTCATATTTCCCCTTACATGCATCTGAACAAAAATAATGACCATGGGCTTTAATGGTTCCTTTCATTCCACAAATAGGATCTGTTCTATCCATCTAAACAACCACAAACTAAACTAGTTATTTCAATATTTTTCCGGTTTCCATATACCACAAATATAGATCAAGTTCAGCAAGAGTAAGATTTGTTTTTCTAGCGAGTTTCTTCAATAAATTTTCGATCACCATATACTTTCTCTTCGTAATAGTCTTAGGCTTTTCAATCAGTTTGTAATCAACCAGAAGATCGACGATATGGAAGTCAATAATCGCATAATCATCAAAACCTACATTTCTAAGAAAATGACTTGCCTCTTTGTATCCAAGACCTTTAACGTTTTCAACAATCCACTCCCTTAGAACATTTCCATCATGAATCTGAACAATCTCCCCCAAACTATCCTTACATTTTATCGATTCTGAAATATAGGTTGCCCTTGCATTAGGAAACCTGTGACCACAGTCCCTTAGTTTTTGTGCAAGAACATCTTTAGAATCTGTCAGAAAACATTCTCCAATTTCCTTCTGAATTTTTATGCTTTTCTCAGCGTTAAAATTTGCAGTTAAGATGCAAAAGCATAACTCCTTAAACAATTCATCATTAGATTTTTTATCTAGCTCTTTAAATTCTTGAATTCTACTGTCAACCAGTTTACTAATATCACTGTTTTTTAGAGTTATGATTTTGTTTGTTAAATCATTCATGCATATCAACCAACCATTGATTTCAAATTAAATGCTGTTAATTATATCAATCACATACAAGGAATAGCTCTTTGAGCTCGCATCTAATTCTAGTATCTATAATAAGTTATGGGGTTTTACCTTTATTACTATTATCAACAAGTAATTTTGACAACATGCTCATGTTTTTTAAATGGGAGGTGTGGAGAAACAAAACTAGCACCAGAGAGCTAGAGTGGTGAGGAGAGGGAAGGGAGGAGATATAAAAAGATTATTTTTCCTCTGTTCTCTCTGTTGCGATTTCGTTTCTCCACTTTCCTGTTAAGCCAATCCAGATGTTTTTTCATTATT
>CAZXHI010000138.1:0-18439 GCA_964640555.1 uncultured Thermoplasmatales archaeon
TCTTTATTTCATTATTTAATTTATAAGCATGTTTTCTAAAAAACTCATTTGATTTACTTTCTTGTTCAGTATAAATACCTTTATCTGCAGCTCTTTTATAATTGTATGAAATATACTCAAGGTTGTCTAATAATTTAAAAATTTCCTTTTTTAGTTTTGTTTTTTTCATCTGGGGAGTATCTCTATTCTGGAAATTTTCAATTTTATTAGTGAGTTTATTAAGATAGTAGAGCCCTTCCTCTAACCAAGTGATGGCAATTTTGTATTTTTGTTGAATATAGAATCCAAGTATATAAAAAATCAAAAAACCGAGCGTTAATAAAATAACTAATAAACGTGGGACAAAATCATTATTAATTTTTTCTTCACCAACGAATATAAAAAAAATAATAAATGCTATAAAAAAAATAACTGCGATAGCTACAAAAGGATATGATTTTTTAAAGGCTTTCTTGTTTTCTGCAATTGTGTCCTTAATGTCATTTTGCCAATCTTTCGACATAAGGTTTGAAATCTTTATTTTATCTTTAAATGTTTCCTTTGCTCATTTATTGAAATAAATGTTGTACATAACATTTTTTTAGAACTTTTAGATGGTAATATCCACATTGAGTTCTAAGCAAGAGAAGTAAATTAATCGATGCCCATATTCTGTTATCAATTTTGTCATCTACTGATTATTTATACATAGCAACGAAAACCTTAAAACAAATTGCCAATATATATTGTAAATATGACAAAACCTAAATATGAAAGTCTTGAAGATGTTCCCAAATATCAGTATTTTGGTAAAAAACGATATCCAATACCCATTAAAAAAAGAATTGACATGTATATAAAATCATTTCGTGAGGCAAAAATCGACCGGTAGGGAGGACATGGAAGGTGATAATCCGGAGTAACAACGACGGATCTTCACCGATCCGCTGATTTTTTGCCTCTATATAATGCAAATTCTAACTTTGTTTATCTTTAATCTTTTTAAACATCTCATTAAAATCTTTGCTGTTTATAATATCTATTTTTTCATCCATTGGAATTTTTCTATTTGTTTCTAATGCATTTGTTACTTCTTTCCTAAATAGATTTTGAATGTTTTTGATTTCTTCTTCTGTCCTTTCCTTATTAGACAACGCTTTTAGAATTTTAGGTATTTGTCCTTCATAGAATGATACCGTATTTTCAGTTTCTGGTGTTTCTGGATTTAGACTTATGTTTAGGCTCTTTTCTATCTTACTGAATCTTTGCTCATTTTCTTCATTTTTATTTTCAATCATAGTTAACTTATCTGTTGCAATTTTCATTTTACCTTTTCTTTCTTCTATTTCTTTTTGTAGTTGTTTTATTCTGATATCAGTATCATAGGGTCTTTCATAAACTAAAAGTGAGTTTACAATTTTAGCATATTCTTTGTCTAACTGTTCATCTGATATATTGATATATCTTTGGTCTAGGTTACCATGTTCTGCAAAAAAATCACATAGTCCTTTGTTTGTACCGAATGCATTACCTTTAAAAAATCTTTTTAAGCATTGCGTTGTCATTGTTGCTCTATTTGTGTTTTCATCCTTTTTGTATAATTTTGTTTTTTGTAGTGCGCATTCCCATTTGTAATTTGCATTTTGTCTTGTCATTGGAAATATTAAATCATTGTCTTTGAAGTTACATTTTTCAAATAAAGATTCAAGGAAGTGTTTAGTTTCTGGTGTTACTCTTTTTGTTTTTGTAGTACCATTTTTCACGTTTTTATAAAAGAATTTGATTTTTGGATATTCCCTATCAATTACGATATCCTTGCGTTTTAATTTTAAAACAGAGCTTATTCTTGAACCTGAATCTTTCATAATTCCAAATATGCACTTACCCTGTATATCTGTATTATTGAGTATTCTCATTAACTGTTCTGGTGTTGGTGTTTCAATTATCGATGTTGTAGAATTTTTAAAGTCATTGGTTTTTTTCCAAAATCCAGATGGTAGGTCTATCTCATTATAAACAAAACAGGATTTAATAACGGAAAGAATTGTTCTAATACTCGCTGATTTGAAATCGCTTCCGTACTTGTTTTCATCATACATTAGGTGGTCTTTATAATCTTCAATATCCCTTTTGTATTTCTTAGATAGTATCTTTTTTTTGTTAAGTGGTAGAAATTCATAATCTTCATTAAAATATGATTCAGGGTCTTTGTTAATGAATTTAAAGAAATCTTTAACGTGAAATTCGTATCTTTTTCTTGTTTCTCCTGAATGTTTGCTTCTTATGAATCTTTGTATTTTTTTCGATTGTAAAATTTGTTCTTTATCCATTTTTTCATTTTCTTTTACATTTTTCATATTACCAAATTGTGTATAAAACAGATATTAATAAGCATTTCGTAAAAGCATTATTTACCAAAATATGTATTTCGTAAAAAATTGAAATAGTTGTAGATGGTTAAGGGGACGTTATTCCTCTTTTTTCCCCCAAAACAATGGTTTCAGATGTTCTTCAAAAGCAGGCATAGTCTCCATTGTCTCCCAATCAATGTTGAATCTATGCATGATATGTAAAGCCAGTTCCTCGTCTGAAGATAATGTTCCTCTATTACCATCAAACATTTTGCTAATTTCTCCTTCTGGTTCTACGACTTCATCTCCCATTTTATCAATAAATACACCCATTTAGTTATTTATAAGTCTTTCCCTTTACAAAAATGGTTTTTTCTCCTTATCATTCCACACACATACATTTTTTAAAAAATACCTTCAACCCTTATATGATGCTGTCTAATCTGTTCTATCATGCCCAATATAGGGAATACTAGAAAGATTTATTAGTAGATCTAAAGCTCCACTTGGTACATATATAAGGAGAGATAAAAAATGGAGGCAATCATTCTTGCAGGAGGATTTGGCACTAGGCTTAGACCGTTCACATACACAAGGGCAAAGTCGCTGCTACCCATACTAAACAAACCCATGATATCGTATCTGATAGATTCTTTACCCGAGGAAGTGGAAAAGGTTATCCTCGCCGTAAATTATCGTAAAAATCAGATAGAAAGATATTTCAAGGAAAACGATTTTGGAAAAGAAATCATTGTTAATGATGAACCGAAGCCTCTTGGTACAGGCGGGGCAGTGAAATTTGCGGAGAAACATATTACTGGACGGTTTCTGGTGTTAAACAGCGATATCATATGTTCGCTGCATCTTGATGACATGGTCAAGTTTCATATTGAGAATAATGCTGTTTCAACCATTTCTTTATGGCCAGTGGAAAATGTGTCTGAGTTTGGCGTGGCAGACGTAGAAGATAACGGAAACATTGTTGGTTTTGTGGAGAAACCAAAACCAGAAGATGCACCGTCTGATTTCATTAATGCGGGAGCATATCTTCTAGAACCAGAAATTTTGGACTATATAGAAACCGACCGTTTGATTTCAATGGAAAAAGAAATATTCCCTCAAATAATCAGTGATACTGGACGCTTTTTTGGTTTTAAATTTGATGGATACTGGATGGACATAGGTCGTATCAGCAGCTATATTAATGTACATAGATTCCTAATAAAAAAGAACAAAATGGAAAATTATCTCGGAGGAAACTGTGAAATACATGGAGATCTAAAGAACTGTTGCATAGGAAATAATGTTTATATTGGCAGTAATTCAAAACTAAACTCAACCATTGTTTATGACAATGCAAGAGTTGAAGATAGCGCCGTTTTAAACAACTGTGTTGTTGGCGAAAATTGTAAAATTGGTAGTCATTCAAATCTTAAAGATTCCGTTTTTGGTGACAATGAAACTATAGCAGACGATAGCATTATGGATAAAGAAATAGTTTGGACGCAAGCAGTTCCAGAAGGTTATCCAAAAAAACAAATAGGAAATGTAATTGGAGAGTAATCTGTTATCGATCTATCTAAATATCTCATAAGAATGAGTTCTTGTTATCGTTCTCCCTTTTTCTGCTCGTAAAATCAATCAGTTTTTTATAAGGGATTGTCAATTGCGGTGTAATGAAACTAGACATTTCCAAACACATTTTTAGAGCATACGATATACGAGGATTATACGAAAAGGACATTTCTCCCGAAATATTTTACAAGATAGGACTTGCTGCAGGGAATTATGTGAAAAACGTAATTCATGGAAAACAAATTGCTGTAGGCAATGACATCCGTCAATCTAGCATTCCATTAGTGCATTCATTCATTGCAGGAGTATCGGCAACTGGAATAGGTATAATCTATACGGGAAACACTGCTTTTGGACAAACTCTATTCAAAGGATGGGAATTAAAACAAGACCTCATAGCTTTTGTAACGGCCAGCCATTTACCACCTGAATGGAATGGAATCAAATTTTATTATGGGGATGGAGTAGGTCTTCCAGAGAAAGAATTGATGAAAATACGGGATTTCACACTTAATGATGATTTTGATGCTGTTGGCTGGGAAAAAGTAGGAAATGTAGAATCTGTAGATCCGAAAGCAAGTTACAAAAACTTTTTCAAATCAAAATTTAAATTCAATAAAAAACTGAAAGTAGCTATAGATTGCGGAGGGGGCAGCACAACACTTTCAGCACCTGATGTCTTTGACGCTGTTGGACTAGACACAGTACATGTTTTTTGTGAACCTGATCCGTCGTTTTCAAAACGCCCCTCTGAACCTAAACCAGAGAATTTGACAGTTCTAATTGACGCAGTGAAGAAGAATAATTGCGACTTCGGTGTTGCTTTTGATGGAGATGGAGACAGATCAGTAATCGTTGATAACACGGGCAAGGTATTGTCAGCAGATGAAACAGGAATCATTTTAGGTAAGTATGGATTGGCCAAAAAAAAGGGTACAATAATAGTTAATGTTGAATGTTCCAAAGCAGTAAAAGAACAGCTTGAACCACTTGGATTCAAGATTAAACAGATACCTGTTGGTCATACATTTTTAACTCTAGAGGCAAAACTAGAAAAATCACCTCTTGGCATAGAATCCTCAGGTCATTTGATACTTCCAGAGTATTTCCTATTTGATGATGCATTAGTGATTCCATTAAAAATAGCAGAAATACTTGATAACAATGAAAAAACTCTTGGTGAACTCGCTGCAGAAATTCCCACATACCCAACAAAAAAGAAAGTCATAGATTGCGACGATCAGATCAAGTTCGATGTCGTAGAAAGATTGAAAGTTGAACTCACAAAAGAATTTGAAAATATTAATGCAATGGATGGTGTAAGAGTTGATCTTAAGAATGGATGGGTACTCATCCGCTCATCAAACACAAGCCCGATAATCCGATTAACAACCGAGGCAGACAATGAAAAGGTATTAGGTCAGCTAACAACACAATTTATGGACAAAACAGAAGAAATCATAGAGAAAATTAAAGGAGAATCCAAGTAAAACTCCTTTTAGACACCGATATTCTCGATTATTTATGGTAAACTACGGTAAAGTCTATATGAGTTTCCAGGTTACGATATTTTGCTTTTAGGTGTTAGAGATGACAAAATTATTTGGCACAAACGGCATAAGAGGCGTTGTTAACAAGGATATGAACTGTGAACTTGCCCTTGGAATCGGTAAGGCATGGGGCACTTATCTAAAAAAAACTGTGATAAGGCCAAAAGTTGCCATAGGAACAGATGCGAGACTTTCGAACCATATGTTGAAAAATGCAATTTCTGCAGGATTGCTTTCAACAGGATGTGATGTTATTGATGTTGGCCTTGTGCCCACACCCGCTTTACAATATGCAGTTAAAGAAAAAGATTTTGATTCAGGTGTAGTGATAACTGCTTCACATAACCCCCCTCAGTTTAATGGCATAAAAGGAGTTGCTAGTGATGGAACAGAATTCTCCAAGGACGTGGAAGAAGACATAGAGGAAATATATTTTGAAAAAAATTACTCACTTGCAGAATGGAAAGGTGTCGGAAAACTTTCAACGTGGGATGACGCCGTCGATTTTTATATAGATGGGATTTTATCAAATGTCGATGTCGACCTCATAAAGGAACAACAGTATCATATTGTTCTTGATTGTGGTAATGGTGCAGGTTGTGTAGCAACGCCCATTCTTCTTGAAAAATTAGGGTGTAAAATTACTGAGTTATATTGCGAGCTAGATGGAACATTTCCAGGACATAATTCAGAACCCGTTCCAGAGAATCTTGGAGATCTCATACAAAAGGTAACTGAAGTGGGAGCAGATCTTGGCGCTGCTCAAGACGGAGACGCAGATCGTGCAATATTTATCGATGAGAATGGAACCTATATATGGGGTGATAAAACCTTGGCCCTCACTGCAAAATATATAACAAGGGAAAAGAAAGGTGGAACGACCATCACGCCAGTTACTACATCAAGTTGTTTTGATGACGTGGTCACAGAAAATGATGCTGAGGTAATACATACTATGGTAGGTTCACCGGTTGTAGCACGTACAATGATTGAAAAAAATGCCGTTTTTGGCGGAGAAGAAAACGGCGGACTCATATTTCCTGAGATGCAGTACTGTCGCGATTCGGCAATGACAATTGCAAAAATAATGGAAATTATGGCAAGAGAAAACAAGACGTTATCGGAGTTAATTAAAGAGATTCCAATATATGAGGTACATAAAACAAAGATGCCTTGTCCAAATGATAAAAAGGAAATGGTCATGAAAAAATTAGCTGAACAAACCAAGGACGATAGCGATGTTATAAAGGTAGATGAAACAGATGGTGTTAAGCTCTATGTTGAGAATGGATGGGTGTTGATGAGACCGTCTGGTACAGAACCAATATTTAGGGTGTATTCGGAATCAAAAAGCAAAGATCGATCTGAAGAACTTGCATTAAAATATAAAAAATTGGCAGAGGAAATAATTAACAATCAATAGTTTCTTTGTCTTTGTCGTAAGATCTTTTTGAGAGTTTGAATTCTCACTTTTTAATAGGAAGCATTATATCTTTTCGACATATTACTATCTTATAATTATTATATTTAGGAGAGACAGAAAAATGAGAAAGAAAATGATATTTGTAAGTCTGTTGGCAGTATTTCTTATGATGATGTTGCCATCCGTACCTGCAGTGGAATACAATACAGCAATAGAGGTCAATGAAGCTCACCTTCTTGAAGAAATACAAAACATGAGCATTGATGAATTGAAAGAAAAAATTCTTAACATGAATGTTGAAGATGAGGAATTAAAAGAATTACAAAAACAACTCAACGATGACACAGCAAGTCCGCAATGCATAAGATTAGCCCTGAAATTGATATGTATGCTACTCCACATATTTGTCAAAATACTACTTTTGCCATTAAAAATAATGGTGATACTCTTGAAAATACTATTCCTACCCTTGAAAATAATATGCGGTATTCTCAGTATACCTTTCAAAATAATAGGTCTGTTCCTACATATTATAATCCCAGGTACACATCACCGTTGTAATCATCATGAATGTAGTTAGGATATATGCAAGAACAGTAAGAGTTGTAGCATATTCTTAAAGTGAGATACAATCGGCCAATAACCTAGGAGTTGGCGGGTCAGAATCAAAACAATAATTGTTGGAAAAGTACAATAATTAAAAATGATGAGGGTTTCCGCCAATAGTATGGAGTAAAATCATTTACAAACTAGTATTTATTGACAATTTAACGGCTTCAATCATTGTTTCCAATTCCATGCCATTTGGATCTTGGGAGTTTAAAAGTGGAACGTGAATAAAACCTGCACGTGTGGAGAGTTCATGATCTTTAATGTATCCTAAAGTTCCATATAAAACAGCATTGCATACATATATCCCTGCAGAAAAACTTTGATGCGCGGGGATGTCCGCTGCCCTTAACTCTTTTGTCACTTTTCTGGTGTCAATAGGCGATATTCTAATAAATGGACCATCGGGGTTTATTCTTCGAGGGAATAACCAACTGCTTTCATTTAACAGTGGTATTCTTAGGTTTACACCAATCTTTTCTAGCTCTATTGAAACAGCACCAGGTGCAAGACCAATACTCATTACAAGTAATGGATCATAGTCTTCAACAGCCTGAACGACAATATCCACAGATTCATCAAAATCTACAGGTAAAACGATACCAACTATCTCTGTATCATTGATGTATTCTCCGTTAAGTGCCTCTGCAATCAGCTGAGAAGGATTGACATCATATCTGTCGAAAGGTTCAAAACCTGTAACTAATACAACGGCCACTTCAGAATCAAATGTATTGTCCTTGGTATTAAAACCTGTAAATGAAGTACCATATGCTAGAGAAGGAGCTATAACAATCAGAATAATCCCTATGACGATAATATTCCTGGTTGACTTCATCTATAATTTTTATGTGGTTATATATTATAAAATTATCGCTTCCTTAAATTCAAGTCAATTTTTTGGATCTTGGTTTATGCGATGTTGATGAAAGAAATGCATTAATAGTACCTTATTGATTAGCGGGTAAGAGTATAGAACATGGAGAATAGCATGACAAAAGAAGAAGATCTGCAAAAATACATGGCGTTGATTGAACAATATAAAGAGCAATTAAATTCATTAGATGCGCAGTTTTCGTATTTACAAAATGCAATTATGGATCAAACCAAAGCTAAGATGACTTTAGAGCACCTCAGTAAGGGCGATACGGGTGTTGATGTGTTGCTTCCGATAGGGGGTGGTGCTTTTATTGATGCCACCGCAAAAAAGACGACTAAAGTTCTTTTTGATGTAGGTGACGGAATAGTAATCGAAAAAACATCTGATGATGTCATTGATACAATGGATAAAAGGATAAAGAATCTACAACAAACTGAGGAAAAAATATCGAATATGGCACAAAAATTGCAAACAGAAGCAGCAGAGGTTACCGACAAAGCACAGAGACTTATGTCAGGAGTGCCATTAGAGTGATAACGATCTTTTAGGTATTTAGAATGTTTAAATTTTTAAGGAAGAAACTAAAGAAATTCGAAGACAAACTTGAGGCTGAACTGCAAGTAGAGTTAGAAAAGGAAACGGAGGGTGTTGAGCCTGAAGAACCTGTCGAAAAACCTGAGTTAGAAACCATAGATGAAGAGAAAATCGTGGTTGAAGAACCAAAGGATAAAATTGCTGAACCCAAACAAAAGGAACTGGTAGATTCGAAGATTAAAAAATTGGTTAAAAAACCAAAGAAATCTGAAGAACTAACAAGGAGAAGAAGGATAGAAAAACGCAGGCGAGAAGAGCATATTGACAAGCAAATTGAAAAAAGTATTGAGACAGAATTAGAACATACTTTGAGGACAAGGAGAAGCATTGAAGATGTTGTAAAGACTGACAGGAAAACGTCTCGCGGTATCAGTGAAGAGAAACTTAATGATCTGCTTTGGGATCTTGAAATTGGACTTCTTGAATCTGATGTGGCATATTCAGTTATCGAGTCTATAAAAAATGACATTAAAGAAGAGCTTAAATATGTCTCATTTGAAAGGTCAAAGATTAGTGAGTTAGTTGAAGACGTACTTCGAAATGCAATCGAGCATGTTTTGAAATCAAGTGAAATGGACTTTGATGAATTTATTGACAACAGCAAGAAACCTGTTGTTATAATGTTTGTAGGTGTAAATGGTAGTGGTAAAACCTTATCCATAGGTAAGATGGCTACTTTACTTAAGAAACGGGGAAAATCTTCTGTAATGGCTGCTGGTGACACATTTCGTGCTGGGGCCATTGAGCAGTTGGGCATACATGCAAATAATGTTGGTGTGAAACTTGTAAAGCATGGACCTAGTGCTGATCCAGCGGCTGTAGCTTTTGATGCAATCGAGCATGCCAAGGCAAAGCACAAGGACGTGGTCTTGTTGGATACGGCAGGTAGAATGCAGACAAATATTAATCTTATGGATGAGATGGCAAAGATAAAACGTGTTGCAAAACCCGATTTGATTCTTTTCGTTGGAGATGCCCTTGCAGGTAATGACGCAGTGGAACAGGCAAAGCGGTTTAACGAGATTGTAGGAATCGATGGCGTTATTTTGACAAAGGTAGATACTGATGCCAAGGGCGGTAGCGCACTTTCTGTTGCATATACTATTGGTAAGCCTTTGCTTTTCATTGGTGTTGGTCAAGGTTATGAAGATCAGATTCCTTTTGATCCTCAGTGGATGATAGATAATATATTTGGCAAGTAAGGAAACTATAGATCCAAACAATTATTCCTCTTTTTTGATAAGAGTTGTCAAAGGTACTTGGTACCAGTTGTACAACAATCCCTTAATAAGCAAACTTACAAAATAAGGAGTGAGGAATGATAAGAATGATGATTGTAGGCCAAATCTCAAGCCCAGAAGAAGCAAAAGAAGTGGAATCCATAGCAAAACTATTGGTTGTTGGAAATCGAGCCAGGGCGCTTGCATTAAAAGCAAAAGGGGCGATGTAAAAAATGAGTGAAGAAACTAAGAAGAATAATATTAAAAACAAAAAACCGGTACCTGATGTAATAGATATAATCTGGGTCAACATCTAATCAATTTTTTAAATCCCTACACTATTTTTTTTTGATCAAGAACCAACAAATATTTTTGATGACTGCTAATGATTGCTCTTGAATTATCTATATAAGCTATTATACTTATATACCAAACTTAGAATAACATAATTGATACCAGTGGAAATAAAGTCAAGAAGAGAAATTCTAGATGATGTCGTACGAGATGCCAAGAAACATCCCAAAGGGTGGAAGGCAGTTTTTGGAAAAGACAAAGAACGGTTATCGCAGGATTACTACATCTTCAATCCAAATACAGGCATATACTTGTTAAAAGAATACCAAAAAAATCCTTTTGATGTAAGGGGAATCGGTGGAAAAATAGCAAGACATGTCGATGAAGACATTGAAGCCACCATATCCAAATACGCCGGTGATTTTGGAATAATACAGGGCGACATTAAAAAAATTTCAAAGAATATTCTGAAGGGGATACACCCACAAGATATATTTGACTCCGCGATAAAAGGTGAAAATGAAGATATGGGTATCAGTATGCCAATGAGGGGACATGCATCTGCATCAAAGGACTCTTTTACTCATTTACATAATACACTATCAACAAAACAAAAAAGAATCAATTCAAAATTTGAAAAGATGGCTACAGACGACGGTTTGTATGATTCCTATAGATAAGATAAAAATTTTATAACAGGTATTCTTCTATTTTATCATGTGATGTTTTCCTTTTTTCTTGCACATCTGTCAGCAGTTTTTCCATTAGCTGAGCAGCATATTTTTTACAGCTACCACACATTTTCTCTCCATTTTTACATGAGAGATAGATATCCTGCAGTTCCTTGTCATCCTCTATCAAATGATATAGGAACAACTCATATACCACGCATTCATCTGGCTTTCCACCTTCCTTTTTTTGTTCCTCCAGGCTTACTGCCCCTCCCGTCTTAGCATGCATAATTTTCTTTGTAGATTCCTCTAGGGAATCTGTGAGAAAAATAGCGCTTTCCGGTTTTGAAGACGACATCTTTTCTCCAGTTAAACCTGTTATAAATCGGTGAAATGTTGCTGAGGGTTGAATAAATCCATAACCTCCAAATTTCGGTTCTGTGCTAGCCAACTTCAGATCTATTTTTTGTATGTCTGTTTCTTTTGCATCTTCTATATATATCGCCTTATAGTCAGTGATGCGTTTTAACCTGATGAAATTAAGCTCATTTAGGACCTTTTCCACGTTGTCAAGTAGTTTGTCAATATTTTCATCTACTTTTACAAAAACTCCGATCTTATTGTCCCTAGTTACAGTTACGTTATACAGACGATGGGATTGTGCTATATCTCTACTCAATCGTATATGAGGATCTTGATCCACACCAACAGGAACTATTGTGGGCCTGATTCCACCAAATTTCTCGAGTTGTACGTGAAGTATATCTCCTGTTTGCACTAATGGTGAGAAGATATGTGTCATATTGCTTGACCCATTGAAACCATAGGTGGCAACCATCTGAGACCAATTTACCTTTTTACCTAAGATATAGGCAAGGTCTTTCACATCTTGGTGTTTGGATTGGAAGTAGATGCGGCATTTCTCTGGTTTTAAACCGAGTGCAACATAATTTGGTATGTATTCATTCAATGCCATTTCCTCTGTCTCTTCTAGCGTGTAGCCTCGTGTTGCAAATGCCTCAATGTCTGCCACCGCAATAAAAATATCTGCCCCAATGCTTTGATAGTAGATGACTTCATCTATGACCATCTTATGTCCCAGGTGCATTTTTCCAGATGGCATAAGGCCTGTAAGTACTGCCCATGGTTTACCTTTCTTTACTGCATCATGTATGAGTTGGAAACCACGATGCCCAAACACGACACCCCTTCGGATGAGTTTATTTGGATTTGGCAGATCATTCCACAAATTCTCTGTGAACTCTTCAATGCCAAATTCATCGCGAAGCCGCGTATAGTCTTGATAAGTGGTTGAACTCCAAGGATCTATCTTCATTTTAACACATCTGTGAAACAGGAGGTATTTCAAAAACTTACCGTTCATTTTTAGGCTATATTTTTAAACATTCTACTTTTTACTAGGTCAATTTCTTCCAATGATGAGATTAAAGAACGTAGAAGATTTGCCGGCCTATAGTCTCATCAGCTGTCTTAGTATTGGTAACAGATGTGGATGCTGCTCTAGAAACTGTAAGAATGGGTTGATTGGTTTGTTTTTTGGCATAGTAATCGGCAATGGGTTTGACCATTCACTCCATTCTCCATAGGCATCTTGAACCCTTGCTGTGATTCCATAGTTGCCAGCTTTTTGCCATTTATGAGATACTTCTACAACTGTTCCATTCTGCCATGATTGTCCACATCCACAATCTTCATGAACAATCCCATCTCCAAAGTCAACTTCTAAATTAAACATTACATCTTCATCTGGATCAGTAATTGTCACATTGTACAAGTATGTTTCATCTATCTTCCCAGAGGTTGGACCTGTTATAATGGGTGGATTTGGTGGGTTATTATCATTATTGGTTGTTTGTATGTTCTTTGGCATGCTAACTTCCAGCGTTACCCAACCACTTTTTTCATCATATGTATCTCTGGATTTTACTTTGATGGTATATGCTCCTTGCTTCTCCCAGGTATGTTTAACTCTTGTTGTTTTACCAGAATCATACGGGCCCTTGGTTATTTCTTCAGTACCATCTCCAAAGTCGATGTAATAATATATATCATTATCATCTGGATCTGTAGCGGTGATTTCATAAGTCTGTTCTTCACCATACTTTGCAGAGGTAGGACCCGTAATAGTCGGTTTTTCAGGTGGACTGTTGAAAAATTCCTCGTTATTGGTGATACTTATATCTATTTCGAGTTCGCTGTTACCCATCCATTCAAGTGATACAGTAAAATCAAGTTCATGAACATCGCGTTGACTTGAAGATTGGATTTTATTAGAAAATGTATCAGGGTTATCATATCCTCCGACCAGTGTTTTGTACCCCCCATCGAAATGCGCAGTTGGGTAAGCATAAAGATTGTAATCATTTACTAGATGATCCAAAGCAACTTGATTTATGAGATTTCCCTGTTTATTCTTTGTGATTAAGGCAGTAAAATAAAACGGATAGTCACCTGAGTCATATACAGTGTATAATGCGTTTGCCATGGCAGGACAGTAAGGACAATATTCCGCTGTTGCTTCTTCAACAAAAACAGTGTGGGTGAACTCTTCATTTACCGTGTTTGATGCAGAGTTTCCCGGTGTTGCAGCTGCTGCTGCATCAACGTAATGTGCTTCAAATGGGAATCCCATTGGTGGGTTAGAGTATCCTTTGTGTATCTCGGGATTGAATAATGCAGCCATTACAATTATGTTATTTTCCTGAATGTCGCCGAAACCTGCTTGATTTCCATCCCATGTAATAGAATTGGTAAACACTTCTTGATATTCTAAAGATATCATATCGTTAAACGCAAAATCAAGGAAACCAAAATGATAGGGTTCTCCATCATAATTATTCCATCTTGATTCAGGCTCAACAACATAAATTCTTAAATGTCCCTGATATGGTAAGCTCCCCTCAATATTTGAAGGATATGATTTATTTTTCTCCATATGTTCGCCGTAGGTTTCTATTGCTATTGTTGTGTATGAAAAAATCAACAACATTATCAATACAATGGATGTTATTATTTTGTTTTTCTTCATATATTATGCCCCTAATAATAAGGTTAACAATTGTTAACTATTTATATCTTTCCCACCCCTCCTTTCCAAAAACGAAACCACTATGGCTCTTTTGTACGCACTATCGCAACACTTTAATTAGAAAATTAAAAAGAAAGAAGGAAGGTTGTTAGTAGTCTATAGCCCCATCAGTTGTCTCAGCAGTGGGAACATATGTGGATGATACTTAAAGAACCAACTGAAGGCTGTGTTGATTGTTTTGTTCTTTGGCATAGATATCGGTAATGGGTCAGACCACTCGCTTTGAACACCATGATCATCTTTTGCTTTAACTTTTATTTCATAATCTCCTTTTTCGGTCCACGTATAACTTGCCTCTGCAGTTTCACTGGAGTTATGTGGACCAATCCACCCAGAGAATTCACCATTTCCCCAATCAAAGAGATAGAAAAGTGTATCTCCATCAGGATCTGTAGTAGATGCAGTATATGTGTATTCCACATTAACACCACCGGAGATGTCCCCATCTGGTATGCCAGGTTTTTCAGGTGGCAATGATTCGTCTGCAATAACAAGTGTAGGATCTCCAAATGGCTGCCACTCTTCAATTGTTTTGTAATCCCCACAATCCATACTAGGAGATACATAGCTGTTGAGAGCTCTAACCCACATCTCTCCAAATGTTATTGCACCTTCGTCTTTATAAGCTTTAAATAATTCTAGTTGCATTTTTCCACCAAGAGCTTGTATGGTATAAGATGTATCATATCCCCATGAAAGGGCCGCAGGACCAACTGATGCTATGCCTCCTCCGTTTGGATTTGCTATAAAACTCCATGTAAAGCAATCACTTCTTGAATCAAATTTGCCAACGCTGCAAGCCCCAGTAACTACAATTGGAAGCTTATCACCATTTATTAGTGAAGAAACTTGTGTATTTTGATAATTGCCGATTGGAATCCATACATCTGAATTATTATGAGGGTGAGTAGCCCATAATTTAGGATTGCCATGCCCTGAGAAATCAACGAACCCGGCACCACTATTAAGTGCAATATTGACAGGAGTTTTTGTACTTAGAGTTTCTTCTGATGCCCAACATTTAGTAGGTATGAAACCATCCATAATATCAATTATAGCCTGGTTGACATACTCTCCCTCATTTACATCCTCATCATCATTAGGACTTGTATCTCCACCAATTACTACAAGATTGGTAAACCAATCCTGAGTGTATACTTCATTTGTTTCATATGCGAGAATCTTATTAACACATGTTGTTACTTCATTTGAATCTACACATGCAAGTCTACCAAGATGAACATCGGGATAAAAATCTACATCGTCATATGAACCATCCCAATCATACTCTCCAAACAAATCATTCTCGTTTGAATCCCAGCTACAAAATTCAAAGGCATCATCATATATATCTGCATAGTATAAATCACTGACAAAAACTTCATTATCGGGATCACTAGGGTCATAGTCAACAAATACGTGTGTTTGTCTTGTTGGAAATTTCTCACTGCCGCCTACTAACAATACATCTTTTGTATCCCAGTTTTCTATTGCATTTTTAATGAAATATTTGATTTTCTCTTGATTATCTTTTCCTTCTACTGGAAAGTAATCGCCATTGTATATTTCATCAAGAGTAACAAGCTTCGTAGAGATGTTCTTACCAATTTTATGAGTGACTAGAGCGTTTATTGTACTACTGAATTCGGAAGGTGCAAGGATAATAAAGTCGCATTTATCATCAAATGTCATGGTTTGCTGGTTTGGTTCTTTATATTCTACATTGATTTGAAAATCTCCTGCTATTTTCAATAAATCCTCTGATGGATAGTATTGAACTGGAAACACTTGTACTTTGACAAAAACACAACGTTCTTTGTTATCTAGCCCGCAGCCAACATCATATTTATACCATGTGTTAGGATATGGATTTTCTCCATAGGAAACAGATTTTTTTTCCTGCACGGTCTGTCGTCCTGCAAGAACTGGTTCTGGTGAAGGTATAATTTTTTTTGATAAATACTGCTGTTGGATGTCTGAAGGTGTGCATTTAACACCTACAATTTTTGTACCAAATGGAAAAGTAAATGTATGAACGTAAGCAGGTAACATGGGTTCATTTGTCCTCATCAAAACGGAATCTGCCCCATCAATTTCCACCATTACATACTGGTCTTTCTCCAGTATTATCAGTTTTGAAAACGCTACATCCATCGTCTTTTGTTCCGCATCGTCCGTTTTATGTAAAGCACTAGCCCCTACTCCACTCAAAATTAAGATTCCAATTATTGCCACTGACATTAAATTTTTCATATCATTACCCACATAATATATTATATGCATCATCCTATATTTATTTTTCTTTTTCATATCTTCCCAATCCTATGTTCTGTTTCACCTCATTAAAAAAATCTAGTATAAAAGTAATAGATATAATAGTATAATTGTTAATATATAATTAAATAAAACAAATGTTGCAACTAATCCGTCTTCACCACCAAGTCTCCCTTTTTCCAAAACCGAAACCACTATGGCTCTTTTGTACGTACTATCTCAACTCTTAATTAGAAAATTAAAAAGAAAGAAGGAAGGTTTTAAGTACTCTATAGTCCCAGTAGTTGTCGTAGTATTGGGAACATATGTGGGTGGTTCTCTAGGGACCTTAGGAATGGCGTGTTGATGTATGATTTGCTTTTAGGCATGCTAACACTCAGTGGGTCAGACCAAATGCTTTCATGACCACATTCATCTTTTGCTTTGACCTTTACTTGATAGGTTCCTCTATTATCCCAAGAGCTAGTTGCTTCGCAAGTTTCACCAGATGTATATGGTCCAAGCCAATTTGAAGTTGTACTATCATCCCAGTCCCATTTATAAAAAATGAGATCGTCTTGTAAATCAACTGTAAATGTACTATAAGTATATGTTTTTCCTGATTCTATATTAGTTGGACCTGAGGGCTTATTTGGTTTATTTGGGGCTGCATCTCCACCGCTTGTCTTAATCAGCCAAATGTCATTTATTCCATTCCCATAAGAGAAAGTTTCACCTACAACAATGTAACTACCATCGTTTGTTTGTTCAACGTAGTGGCCAATCTCATTATTCTCTCCACCAAATGATTCATGCCATTTCAAATTACCACTACTATCTGTCCTAACAAGCCACAAATCAGAATCATAACTGCCTGAACTATAAGAATAGGTTTGACCTGTTATAATATATCCGCCATCAATTGTTTGTTTAACAGAATGACCTGTTTCACCTTCATCTCCACCAAAAATCTTTTGCCATTGTTTATTTCCATTAGCATTTGTCTTTATTAAAAGTAATTCTCCATAAATGCTTGATGAATCGCCAGTAAATCCTGTAATAATGTATCCTCCATCATTAGTTTGTTGAACACCCCAACCTACTTCATTCTCAGTTACAGAATATGATTTACTCCACATCTCGTTTCCATTTTCGTCAGTCTTAACCAGATATACATCAATCCATCTTTCACCATCTATTGGATTTATGCTTCCAGAAAAAATATAGCCACCATCTGTTGTTTGTTGACCTGAAAAAGCTCCGCCTGGATCACTGCCACCATAAGTATAATTCCAGATTTCATTACCACTACTGTCTGTTTTTATCAACCAAGAATTAGCCATCTCACCAGCTTCGGTGAAAGACCAAGTTTGTCCAATTATTATATAGCCATCATCATTAGTTTGCTCAACAGAATAGGCATTATCTGTTTTATCTCCACCAAAAGTTCTATTCCAGATTTCATTACCATTGCGATCTGTTTTAATCAACCAAACGTCTTCAGGGTCCGAGGAAGCATACGATATTGTATTACCTGCTATAATGTAGCCACCATCTGATGTAATATCTACGAATTGTCCTTTGTCCCATTCAGCCCCTCCAAAAGTTTTATCCCATATTTTCACACCATTTTCATCAGTTTTTATCAACCAGACATCTGCATTACCATCACTAGAAACACGTGTCTCACCAACTAAAATATACCCACCATCATCAGTTTGTTTAACACATTTACCAGTATCAGAGTGTGCTTCTCCAAATGTGACATTCCATTCATCTAACAATTTGATATTTGTATTAGTTATAATATTTGCTGTTACAGGAATTACAAAAAATAATGTTATGAGTAGTATTAATAGGGTTTTTTTCATAATACCTTCTATACAATAATTAGAATTTAATATATAATCTTATTTATTTTAAAAAGGTAG